>JAVLEV010000022.1:0-18144 GCA_031920365.1 Planktomarina sp.
ATGCACATGGAAAATCAACACACGTTTGATCGCACGACGCTGCAAGCCATTGGTGGTCCAGCAGATGGTGATTACTACGGTCTGCCGTGGCCATCTTGGGGCACTGCTGAAATGAACCACCCAGGCACGCCAAACCTTTACGACCTGTCCAAACGTGTTTCTGAGGGTGGGCTTACATTTCGTGCCCGCTTCGGTGTTGAACGCGATGGAGACAACATGTTGGCTGAGGGCGTCTACAGCAAGGATTCTGACATCAAAGACGGATATCCTGAGTTCACAATGCAGATGCTAATAGACCTCGGTTGGGACAACGAGCTGACGGCGGCAGAACGCTCTGTTATCGATGGTATCGCTGGTGTTAAAACCAACTGGAAAACTGACCTTTCAGGTGGCATCCAACGTGTGGCAATTGCGCATGAATGTGCGCCATTTGGTAACGCGAAGGCCCGTGCGGTTGTTTGGACCTTCCCGGATCCAGTCCCCGTGCATCGTGAACCACTATACACTAACCGCCGTGACTTGGTTGTAGACTATCCAACATATGAAGATCGCAAATTCTACCGCCTTCCGACTATGTATGCCTCTATCCAAAAGCAAGACTTCTCGAAAGAGTATCCAATGATCCTCACATCGGGTCGTTTGGTGGAATACGAGGGTGGCGCAGACGAGTCACGTTCAAACCCATGGCTGGCTGAGTTACAGCAGGATATGTTCGTCGAAATCAACACGCGAGATGCTAATAATCTTGGTGTTCGTGACGGCGCGCAGGTTTGGGTGGAGGGCCCTGAAGGTGCCAAAGTCAAAGTAATGGCAATGGTGACTGAACGGGTTGGCGAGGGCGTAGCCTTTATGCCATTCCACTTTGGAGGCCATTTAGAGGGTGTCGATCGTAGGGATAAGTATCCTGATGGGGCAGCTCCCTTCGTACTGGGTGAAAGCTCAAACACCGCACAAACCTATGGGTATGATTCAGTGACCCAGATGCAGGAGACTAAAGCTACTCTCTGCAAAATTTGGACAGCATAAGGAGACCTGAGAAATGGCAAGAGCAAAGTTTCTCGTAGACGCTGAACGCTGCATCGAATGCAACGCCTGCGTCACTGCGTGTAAAAATGAACATGAAGTTCCATGGGGTATCAACCGCCGGAAAGTCGTCACAATTAATGATGGCTCACCGGGTGAACGGTCAATCTCTGTGGCCTGCATGCACTGTTCTGATGCGCCCTGTATGGCAGTCTGCCCTGTAGACTGCTTTTACCAGAGCGATGAAGGGATTGTTTTACACTCCAAAGACCTATGCATTGGGTGTGGTTATTGCTTCTACGCGTGTCCGTTTGGCGCGCCGCAATTCCCACAGGCGGGCAACTTCGGATCACGTGGCAAAATGGACAAATGTACATTCTGCGCTGGTGGACCAGAGGAAAACCATTCCACAGCCGAGTTTGCTAAATATGGACGCAACAGGATTGCAGAAGGCAAGTTGCCAATATGCGCTGAGATGTGTGCTACCAAGGCGCTCTTAGCTGGTGATGGAGACGTCGTGTCCGGGATCTACCGCGAACGTGTGGTGTCTCGTGGCTTTGGCTCGGGAGCTTGGGGTTGGGGCACAGCGTACAACCAAAAGGGCGGTTAACTCGTCCTGTTTGAAAACGTGAATATTAAGGGCGATCCTGCAGGGTCGCCCTTTTCATCTAACAACCTCTAAGGAAATGATATGTTGCGTGCTATGATTGCTTTGATTTTGACCCTGTCATTCGTATCAACTGCGTCTGCGCAAACCGCCGATGCTCCTGACCGCAGCGCCACGGGTGGCGCACAGACTGTTAAAGATATAATGTTACGTCAGCGCGGCGAAGCGGTGGACAACAGCTTTCGTAGCGGCGCGACTGGTGATCCCGATAGCGCTGCTGGTATTTCTAATCAGCTTGGCACTTTAGGTGGGACTTCTGATCCTGAACTCTGGCGTGCTGTACGCTTTGGATCTGCTAATACAAAAGCCTCTAATAATGGTCCGGCAGCGGCAGTCCTTATTCAGGATGGCGGTATGAGTTGGTTGAAGTTCCGAGCGGGTCCGCTTGCTTCTTATGGCGGTGGCCTTTTGATGGGTATGATCGCGTTACTGGCAGCTTTCTTTATGTACCGAGGCCGCATTAAAATCGATGGACAAAAAACAGGTAGAAAAATAACACGCTTTAAAGCTATCGAGCGCTTTGGGCACTGGTTGCTATCTGGTTCTTTTATTCTTTTGGGGCTAACGGGACTTATTTCTCTTTTTGGACGTAAGTTTTTAATCCCAACATTTGGTCATGAGACATTTTCATTTCTAGCAGTTGGATCCAAGTGGGTGCACAACAACGTATCCTGGGCCTTCATGTTGGCGCTTGCTATGATCTTTGTGATGTGGGTTGCTGAAAATATCCCACACCGTAGCGACATCAACTGGTTGCGTAAGGGCGGTGGTATTTTCTCTAAAGGTCATCCACCGGCGAAAAAATTTAATGCAGGCCAAAAATTAATTTTTTGGTCGGTTATCGTGCTTGGAGTGTCTATATCAGTATCTGGCGTGTCGCTTTTGTTCCCATTTGAAATCAACATGTTTGCGGCCACATTTGCAAAGATCAACGCGACTGGTATTCCCAGTGTATTAGGATTTGGGGAACTACGAGAGGTTCTGGCTCCACACGAAGAGATGCAATACGCGCAGCTTTGGCACGCTGTTGTGAGCTTCGTTTTGATGGCAATCATATTGGCGCATATCTATATTGGGTCCGTCGGCATGGAGGGAGCTTACGATGCAATGGGATCCGGTGAGGTAGAAGAGCAGTGGGCTCGTGAGCATCACTCCATTTGGGTTGAGGAAGTGATGGCAGAAAAGATTATTGCGTCTGGGCAAGCTGCATCTGCAGGGTCTGTGCCTAAGAAGGCTGCCCCTAAGAAGGCTGCCCCTAAGAAGGCTGCCCCTAAGAAGGCTGCCCCTCCTACTGAGTAGTTAGACAGCGTTTCACTGAGCTGATATTGAGACTTTAATTAAATTAATATCTATGCACCTTAAGCGTGCAAGGAGAGAAATAAAATGAAAGCAATGTTTATGGCGTTTTTAACTATTGCTGTTATCGCGGTAGGAGCTAACCTTGTTTTAAAACAGGCTGGGTTTTCCAGCCAAGATCGTACTTTAGGTGCTAATGTTCAGCTTGATGACTGACCCAAGTTTTCTCGATTAGGACTGCTGCGTAATGAATGATATATGGGCTGGTATACAAGAAGCATTCAGGCTGATTATCATACTTGATTCAGATCTAATTGAAATTACGTTGCGTTCGTTGAAGGTTAGCCTGACCGCTTTGGGCATCGCATCTGTATTGGCCCTTCCATTTGGCACTTGGCTGGCTATTCGTAGATTTCGCTATCGCAGGATCACCATTGCAGCGCTCAATGCTCTGATGGGATTACCTCCCGTTGTTGTGGGATTAATTGTATATTTGTTGTTGTCTCGATCGGGCCCCTTTGGGGTTCTGGGTTTGTTGTTTACACCTACGGCAATGATTATAGCTCAAGTGATCATCATTACTCCGCTGATAGCCTCTATTACCCATCAAGCTATGCGCGAGCTGTGGTCTGAATATCACGATTTGCTGATTTCTTTGAATACTACTAAAATACAACGTATAGTTGCGCTAATCGTGGATGGCCGGCGTACATTGATGACGGCAGCTTTGGCCGGTTTTGGGCGAGCTATTGGTGAGGTTGGGGCCATCATGATTGTGGGTGGTAATATAGACCATGCCACCAGGGTTTTAACGACCGCAATTGCACTTGAGACTGGCAAGGGTGACTTTGCTTTAGCTCTGGGGTTGGGTTTTGTACTTATTGCGCTAGCATTGGCTGTCAATTTGACCATTCACGCCTTATCCCGAACGGAGCGGGAGGGCACATGGTGAGTGAACCAATTTTGGCTATTCTGGAATCTGTGTCAGTCAAAAGGCGCGGCAAGAGCATTCTAGGCCCTCTGAGTTTGATCTTAAAACCTAATGGATTTACCATCGTTTTAGGGCCGAATGGAGCTGGTAAGACTACCTTGCTAAAGGTGCTACATGGTGTTGAACGGGTTTCTGACGGGGTTGTGAAATGGTCTATTCCAGATGCAAAGGCACGTCAGTCGCAGGCTTACGTGTTTCAAAGTCCAATAATGCTTCGCCGATCGGTACGCCAAAACCTAGCTTATCCGTTGCAACTTGTTGGCATGGACAAAGCAGAGATTGCCACTCGAGTTTTAGAATGGGCGAAAAAAATAGACCTGCAAGATGTTTTAGACTTTCCAGCTCCTCGTCTGTCGGGCGGGGAACGGCAAAAGCTTGCTATTGGACGAGCGTTGATACGTTCGCCACAGGTCCTTTTTCTCGACGAGCCCTGCGCTAACCTAGATGGCCGGTCTACCCGTGAAATTGAAGAACTTTTGAAAAATTCGATACAGGCCGGGACGCATATTATTATGACTACCCATAACCTTGGCCAAGCCCGTCGCCTGGCAGGTCGGGTACTGTTTCTCCTAAATGGAAGCTTACACGAACAGGGTAATGCATCAGAATTTTTTGTTGCCCCAAGCACGCCTGAGGCAAGGGCATTCCTAAACGGAGATATTATTGAATGATCCGTTTTATTATTACTTTTTTTATGTTGTTCAGTATAGAGCTGCGCGCCGAAACTATGCGGTTGGCTGCGACAACTAGTTTTAATAATTCAGGCCTTTCCGATGTTCTTTTGCCTGCGATTAGGATGGATACAGGGCTCGACGTGCAATTGGTTATAGTAGGTACAGGCCAAGCAATCCGCTTGGGTGAAGCGGGCGATGTAGATGCAATACTGGTGCACTCAAAGGCTGCAGAAGAGGCTTTTGTTGCTGCTGGATTCGGCACTCATAGACGAAATATTATGTATAATGATTTTGTATTGATAGGGCCAAGGTTGGACCCCGCAAAAATTAGTGAGGCTGCTAGTGCTTTGGAAGCCCTTCAGCTTATCTTTGCGGCAAAGGAAAACTTCGTCAGTCGTGGAGATGATAGTGGTACGCACAAAAAGGAATTGGCTCTCTGGTCTGCTGCTATCCTTGACTCTAAGTCTTTTGGACCGTGGTATAAAGCCGTAGGGGCCGGCATGGGCGCAAGTCTGAATAGTGCATCGGGCTTGAACTCATATATTATGGCTGACCGAGCCAGCTGGGCGAATTTTGGCAACAAGGGCACATTGGCGCTGCTATTTTCTGGTGACCCAATATTATTGAATCAATACGCTTATATTGCGGTAAACTCTGATCTGCATAGTCATGTTAAAATACAAGCCGCACGTAGGTTGGAGAAGTGGCTATTGTCTGCACGTGCAAAAAATATTATTAATAACTATAAAATTAAAGGTCAGGCTCTATTTACCTTTAATGGAGCCCCTTAGGCCGGTATTTGTTTTACAGGACAATATTAAGCTGGCTGATAGGTTTAATTGTTGTCCAACAGCTTTGACCGGTACGCAAACTATATGATCATGGCCATGTATGATTTGTATTTTAGCCTTATGTTGTTTTATACGGCATAGACCAATGAGTGGCATTTTTACTTTTGTTATAATATCTTGTTCATGCTTGAGCTTTTATTTATGCTGATTTGCTCAATATTGGACGAAACCTGCGCGGATGTGCAGTTATGCTGAAAGAAAATTAGGTACTAGAGTGGCTAAAGTAATATGAATACTGAGGTATCTGCGGCCTCCCGCCTGTCTGTAGCACCAATGATGGCGTGGACTGATAGGCATTGTCGTTTTTTCCACCGGTTAATCTCAAAAAAAGCGCTGCTTTATACCGAAATGGTAACCGCTCCGGCTTTAGTTTTGGGTGGTGCCTTGCACTTGCTGGATTTTCAGCCAGAGGAACAACCGGTCGCGCTACAATTGGGGGGCTCAGATCCAGATCAATTGCGGAAAGCCACGGCGCTTGGCGCGGCGCACGGGTATAATGAAATTAATCTCAATTTAGGTTGCCCTTCTGATCGCGTTCAATCAGGAAGTTTTGGTGCGATATTGATGACTGAGCCAGATGTTGTGTGCGCTTGCCTTGAGCAGATGCAGGGGGCCAGTGATGCTGAAATAACGGTTAAATGCAGAATTGGCGTTGATGAGCAGATCCCGGAGGATACACTGCCTAAGTTTTTGGCCATGATTGAGGGCACTGGGGTCCAGCGAGTAACTATTCATGCGCGTAAAGCTTGGCTTCAGGGTTTGAGCCCTAAGGAAAATCGAGATATTCCGCCGCTGGATTACGACTTAGTGCAGGAGATGAAATGCGCATTCCCTGGCTTGCATGTGAGTGTAAATGGAGGCGTGGATAGTCTAACCGCAGCTAAAAATCATCTGAGTGCAGGAATGGATGGAGTAATGATTGGAAGGGCCGCTTATCAAAGGCCCTATGACATCCTGGCGCGGGTAGATTGTGATATGTTTGATGGTGACGAAGCCTCCAGTGCCGAAGCTATTGCTTTGCAGATGATCCCGTATATTGAAGATCACCTGAAACAAGGTGGTCGGTTGCATCAGGTTACCCGACATATGTTTGGACTGTTTGCCGGACAAACTGGAGCGCGACATTGGCGTAGACGCCTGTCAGAGCTAGGTGGCTGTCATACGTCGGATATAGTGCACTACCGTGTTTTGTTAACCGAAGTGCGCGCAATCTTGGATCAACAGCAAGAATTGGAAACCATCTAATGGATATGACTACATTTTTCCCTGTTTTGGTGAGTTTGATATTTATTGGTGGGTTTGCAGGTTTTTTGGCAGGGCTATTAGGGGTTGGCGGTGGTATTATATTGGTGCCAGCATTTTTTTATGCTTTTCAGCATCTTGGATTTAATGGGCCCCAGCTTATGCAGGTGTGTTTAGCTACTTCACTGGCCACTATTATTGTCACCTCGATCCGTTCAACCCAAAGCCATCATAAAAAAGGTGCAGTAGACTGGCAGATTTTACGCCAATGGGCGCCGGGTATTGCCCTTGGTGCGGTTTTTGGTGTGGCGGTTGCGGCAAACCTTGGCTCGATCGTTCTTCAGCTAATATTTGGTGGTCTTGGGGCTGTGATTGGTCTTTACCTTGCCTTTGGTAAACAATCTTGGGCTTTGGCGAATGAAATGCCGAAAGGGCTGCGGTGCTGGCTACTTGGGCCGATCTTGGGAGGGTTGTCAGTTCTTTTGGGGATTGGTGGTGGATCGCTTGGGGTGCCATTCATGTCATTGCACCGAGTTCCCATCCATCGCGCTGTGGCCACAGCGGCTGGGTTTGGATTGGCGATTGCAATTCCCTCCGCTTTTGTGTGGCTGTTTGTTCAGGTGGAAGCACCGCGTTTGCCCTGGACATTCGGTGCAATAAACTTACCAGCCTTTTTGGTCATCACCCCTATGACATTTATCTTCGCACCAATTGGTGCCACCGTTGCGCACCGTATGGACGCTAAACCACTGAAACGTTTGTTTGGTGTATTTTTACTTATCGTAGCCGCTAATATGGTGAGCGCTGCTCTATGGGTTTAGCGGAGATGCAAAGGCGGGGGTGGATGGCATTCGCGCATGATTCAGCTATTAGTAATTGGGTCGAGCATGTTTATCCTTATTCAGTTCAAATTGCTCTGGATCCTTTAAATATTGCAGCGTGGTCGCGGCACGGTGGAACGTGGTTTGCAGGGGTCAATATATTACCTAACGACCGATTAGGACGCTTAGAGAGTGGTCCCGCTCTTGCGGGGTCGGCAATCGATTTCATCACTGGATTGCATGGGCCGTTGGCGCTTGACCACGCACAAATTTCAGTAATCTACCCTGGTTACCCCACTTATGATGGCGTTGAGACTGAGCCAGCGCATCGCTATCGTGAGATTCGCTGTGGCGCCCACGTGGATGGCTTGCGACCTGACGGGCCTGATAGGCGGCGCTATATTTATGAGCCACATCAATTTGTACTTGGTGTTCCATTAGTAAAAACTTCAGGCCAAGCTAGCCCGATGGTAGTTTGGGAGGGCAGTCATAATATTATTCGGGCGGCGTTCAAATCTGTGTTGGATACAGTTCCGGCGGCAGACTGGGGGAAAACTGATCTGACTGACGTCTACCACGCAGCCCGTAAAGATTGCTTTGAACGGTGTCCGCGCGTAACTGTCTTTGCGCAGCCGGGCGAATGCTACCTGCTGCATCGCCTTTCACTACATGGCATCCTTCCATGGGGTTCTGATGCTATCGCACCTTTGGAGGGGCGCATGGTCGCCTATTTTAGACCTGAAAACGACGGTAATTTGGACGATTGGTTGAATGGTAGTTATTGAACTACTGCAAGTGTAGACGAAACTTAAGTCGCTACATTGCGGTTACGACCACCTCGACGTTTTTGGATGCGAGTTGCCCTGCTTGGGAGTTCGGCCATAATCTCCGTGCGGGCTTCAGAGCTTAGGCTAGACCAAGCACCAATCTCTTCCATCGACCTATAGCAGCCCACACAAATTCGTTCGCTCGGATGAATAGAGCATAGTTTGACGCATGGGCTATCAATCAGGTCTCTTTTCCAGAGATTTTCGATGTTTTGATCTTTCATACGACTGTCCGAATATGACGAGCTCTATCTAGGGCTCCCTGTAAGATATAGCCTGCTGCCACGTGGTCAATTACCTCTGCGCGACGCTTACGTGACGTATCCGCCTCCAGCAGCACACGTTCGGCCGCCACCGTTGAAAGACGTTCATCCCAATAGCCGATAGGCAGATCAGTGAGGGCAGAAAAATTACGTGCAAATGCCCGAGTAGATTGGCATCGGGGGCCTTCGGAGCCATCCATATTGCGTGGTAGTCCAAGAATAATTGCGCCAATGTCGCGGTTGGTAATTACATCTAAAAGTGCCTGCGCATCCTTAGAAAACTTTGTACGCCTGACTGTGTGCAGCGGCGTGGCTGAGCTGAGTAGCCTGTCTGATACGGCTATACCAATGGTCTTTGTACCAAGATCTAGCCCCATCCACGCCAATGTATCGCGCGATTGTCCCATAATATCTGCAATTTCGTCAAAGATCATTGTAATAGGCCTGCCGACACCCGGGCTTGCTGTAAAATGGCTAGATCGGCAGGCTGGCCAGCAAACTGTTGCAAAGCTTTGTTTAGGATTTCCTGCGCAGTATCTAACTCGCCTAGGACACCGTAGGCTACAATAAGCTGTACCCAATCTGAGGCAGGACCGCCTTCATTTTCTAAGCGATCTGCCAGACCTGCAACCATACTTGCAATCATGGACCGCCGATCCTCTTCGGTCATATCGGCTGCATTCTGGATGTCTTCACTGTTTGGACCTTTAATATCAGGTGGCTCATAATCCACCCCAGCGATCATAGCTAAGTCGGTGATCGTGCGCCTAATAATAGACATATAAGGCGCGCTTTCGGGTCCGGCCTCTAACAGCTTACGCCAAATGCTGAATGTACGATCTGGTCGACCAATTTGGTCAAAATATATGCCTATTCGGAATAAGGCCAGACTGTGATTCGGGTCCCGTTGCAAAGTTTGACGTAATGCATCCTCAGCCTCTTTTGAGATGTAGGTGTCAGCTGCTGTGATCAAGAGTTCTGCGTATGTGTACCATTCATCTGCACTGGCACTCTTGCCCTTCAATTTCAGAACTTGGCGCTGAGCCGCATGGGCGTCCGCATAATTTTCCAATCGAGATTCTGACTTAGCCAAAAGTTCTAAGCCCTGAATATCGTTTGGGCGTAACTTGAGGGCCGCACGCAGTTTTTTAACAAGTTGCAAATAGGTTGGATCTTTGGGCGTTTTCAGCGCTGGGACCTCAGATTCTGCATCTAATTGGCTAAGCCTTAAAGCTATTAGGGCATCGGATTGTGCATAGCGTGCGGCAATAGGAGTATCTGGCACATCAGGGCTGCCAATTTGACTATATATCACTGCCCCTAAGATACAGGCAGCTAGGCTAACCCCAAACAAGGTCCATAGACCCCCGGTAGATAATTTAACCACAATGCTAGATTCTAAATGCGCTGCGGATATCATTCGGCGCCCAACTTCAGCGCGCATAGAGTCAAATTCATTATCTGCAAGGACACCTTTTGCGCGGTCCCGTTCGAGCCCACGCATTTGTTCGGCATAAACATCTACTTGACGCATCGGGGTAATTTTCGACGTTAGCATTTGGCGCAACAAGATGCCTCCGATGAGCAAAGTTGCCAAGACTATGAGAACCGCTGAAATAACCATAAATATTCCTGTAAATTTTTGTCGACGCGCTGTTCGATGACTGAAGCTACCATCGCTCTATATCGAATACTAATATGTCGCAATAATTTCACACTGTGGCGCTCATGGGGTGCTGTTTAAACCTACGATCAGAGATAAGAAGGCCAAACACCCACAGGGGATTCTGTTATGAAGCGTAATTCAGTATTTGCAATCGCGCGTGAAGCCATGCGGCAACACAGTGGTTGGTGCCGTACCTGGGCTAACCCTGAACCCAAAAAATCATATGATGTAATAATCATCGGTGCAGGTGGGCACGGCTTGGCGACAGCTTATTATCTTGGCAAAAATTTTGGTATAACCAACGTTGCAGTAATTGAAAAAGGTTGGTTGGGTGGTGGCAACACTGGGCGAAACACTACAATAATTCGCTCCAATTACCTGCAGGACCCTTCGGCTGCGATCTATGAAAAGGCCCGTTCATTATATGAAGGCTTGAGCCAAGACTTGAACTACAACGTTATGTTTAGCCCTCGGGGGGTGATGATGCTGGCACAAACCCAGCATGAAGTCCGCGGCTACCAGCGTACGTCTCACGCTAATTCTCTCCAAGGTGTCAAAACCGAATTCATTAGCCCCGCCAGAGTGAAAGAGCTTTGCCCAATTATGAACATTGATGGTCCACGCTACCCAGTGTTGGGTGCGCACTGGCAGTCGCGCGGGGGTTCTGCTCGCCATGACGCGGTAGCTTGGGGCTACGCTCGTGCTTGTTCAGATATGGGTATGCATATCTTGCAAAAGACCGAAGTAACCGGCATCAGTCAACATGGCGGTAATGTGACCGGCGTTGATACTTCACGCGGCCACATAGCCTGTAAGAAGCTGGGGATGGTGGTTGCGGGGCATGCGTCTGTCGTTGCTGAGATGGCAGGCTTCCAGATACCTATTGAATCTGTCCCATTACAGGCGTTAGTCAGTGAACCCATCAAGCCCTGTATGGATGTGGTTGTTATGGCCAATACTGTTCATGGCTACATGAGCCAATCTGACAAGGGTGAAATGGTCATTGGCGGAGGTACAGATGCCTATAATGCCTATACTCAACGTGGCTCTTTTCACCATCTGGAGGAAACAGTCCGAGCGCTGATCGAAACCTTCCCAATAGTCTCGCGCCTGAAAATGCTGCGGCATTGGGGTGGGATTGTTGATGTGACTGGCGACCGTTCCCCAATCCTAAGTAAAACCCCGCTTGGTAATACTTTCATTAATTGTGGCTGGGGTACTGGAGGCTTTAAGGCTATTCCTGGATCGGGTTGGGGTTTTGCTGAGCTCATGGCTAAGGGAGACAGCCCTCTCACAGCCGATTTTGGCTTGGACCGCTTCCGCGCCGGCCGCTTCATTGACGAAAGTGTAGCTGCAGGAGTGGCGCATTAATGAAATGTAACAATACGCATATGCTTTTTAATAAAATTGTCACGATTACTCAGGGCATTATTTCTGTCCAGTCCAATTATGGAGCTTCAACATGCTCATCTTAAACTGTCCCTACTGTGGGCGTGATAAAGACGAAACGGAACTTTCTGCTGGTGGTGAGGCGCATCTCACGCGCTTTGGTCCTGGCTCTTCTGATCAAGACTTTGAAGGTTATCTCTTTGGTCGCGCTAATCCAAAAGGTATACATTTCGAACGCTGGCGTTGCGCCGCTGGGTGTGGAAAATGGTTCCATGCAGCCCGTTGTACCGCGACGCTGGAGGTCTTCGGAACCTATAAGGCCCAAACATTAGAACCACCACCAGAAATTAAAGATGCCATAACTGCTAAACGGCCTGGTTGGTCGTGGAGGAATTTCTCATGATTTTTTTTCTCGCTAAAGCTGTTCTTTTGAGAGGCCTACTTTTTGCGAGCCATTATGGAGTGGTTCAATGAGCACCCGTCTTGCCAATTACGGCCGGCTAATCAATCGGGCTAAAGCGATTAATTTCACATTTAATGGAAGGGTCATGACTGGGTTTGAAGGTGACAGCCTCGCGGCGTCACTTCTAGCTAATGATCAAATGCTCATTGGGAGATCGTTTAAGTACCACCGTCCCCGCGGGGTGGTGGCTTCTGGAGGGGAAGAGCCTAATGCTCTTTTGAATTTAGGTACAGAGGGCCATTTTGAGCCCAATGCCCGGGCTACCACCACAGAAACGTTTGATGGCCTAACCGCTACTTCACAAAATCATTTTCCATCACTAGAATTTGATGTTGGTGCTATAAATTCAAAGCTGGCACGGTTCCTGCCCGCCGGTTTTTACTACAAAATGTTTATTCACCCACGGTCGTTTTGGAAGCATGTTTATGAGCCTATAATCCGCAAATCCGCTGGTCTTGGAAAGGCGCCCAAGGCGCGTGATTGTGATAAATATGAGCACTATTACCATTTTTGTGAAGTGATGATTGTTGGTGGTGGTATTGCGGGCCTCCAAGCTGCAAAATCTGCTGCTGCCACTGGGGTCAGAGTTTTATTGGTTGAGCAAAATGCACATTGGGGTGGACGCGCTCCGGTAGATGGTGTGATGGTAGAAGGCAAGCCTGCTGAGGATTGGGTACGTGAAACGGTGGCGGCCCTGTCTGCTTACAAAAACGTAATAGTACGTAACCGTACTCAAGGTGCAGGTATATATGACCACGGCTATGCTCTCGCTTATGAGCGTATTGCAGACCATACCCCCGGAGATGGGCGTCCGAGGCACAGACTCTGGCGAGTGCGCTGTAAACAGATTGTAACAGCTACAGGTGCTATTGAACGGCCTTTGTCGTTTTCAGATAACGATATCCCTGGTGTTATGCTTGCATCGGCTGTCCGCGATTATGTTGTAAATTATGGGGTATCATCAGGCGACCGTACTGTTATTGTTACCAATAACGATGATGCCTACCGTACAGCCCTAACTCTAAGAAAGGCAGGGCTAGTTGTACCTGTTATTTTGGATACCCGCGCCGAAGGTGGTGGCGAGTTGATGGCTGAGGCTATTGCACTTGGTATCAGAGTCGAGCTGGGCCGTGGCATTTCTAAAGTGATTGGGGGCAAACGTGTCACTGGGGTTGAAATCTGTGCGCAGGCTGGAGAAGGTGCTGTGTTGGAAAATATTGCCTGTGACGTTGTTGCAATGTCAGGTGGTTGGTCTCCCGTTGTACACCTGTGGTCTCACTGTGGTGGCAAACTTTTTTGGGATGCGGATCAAGCCATGTTCCGACCTAACCCGGATCAGCCGCCTCTGGGTGCAGATGGTAAAGAGTTTGTTCGGGTGGCTGGGGTAGCCAATGGCCATCTAAGAAGCGCGGACATTATGGTAGATGCGGCCGCTCAGGGGGCAGATGCAGCATCTGTCTCTTGTGGTAAAGTTAAGATAATTAAAGCTGCAGAGGCCCAAGATGCTGAGGAACTACCGCTGTCTCCTGTCTGGCTTATGCCGCAGGGTGCGAGCTATAAATTACGAGCTAAGGCCTGGCTAGATTTTCAAAATGACGTGAAAGTTAGCGATGTGGAATTGGCTGCTCAAGAAGGATTTGAAAGTGTGGAGCATGCCAAAAGGTATACCACGTTAGGCATGGCAACAGATCAAGGTAAATTAAGTAATATCAATGGATTAGCGGTGCTATCTAAAGCGTTAAATGCCAATATTCCAGATGTTGGAACTACTACCTTTCGGCCGCCCTACACTCCAATATCCATGGCATCTCTAGCTGGAGAAGCGCGTGGTGAATTGTTTCAGCCAATCCGCAAAACCCCGATGCATGAGTGGCATGATTGTCATGGAGCAGATTGGGAGCCAGTTGGCGGGTGGCGGCGCCCATATGCTTATTTGCAGTCAGGTGAAACTACTGAGCAAGCGGTGCTGCGTGAGGTCAGCAACACCCGTGAGAAATTAGGTCTTCTTGACGCGTCTACTCTTGGAAAAATTGTAGTCAAAGGTCCTGATGCGGGCAAGTTTCTGGATATGATGTACACTAATGCGATGTCTAACTTAAAGTTGGGGCGCTGCCGATATGGGTTGATGTGTTCGGAAAATGGGTTCCTATCTGATGATGGCGTCGTGGCGCGAATTGATGACCAAACGTGGCTATGCCACACAACTTCAGGTGGCGCGGACCGCATTCATGCTCACATGGAGGAATGGCTGCAAACCGAATGGTGGGATTGGAAGGTCTGGGTAGTCAATTTAACTGAACAATTGGCTCAAGTGGCGGTAGTTGGCCCCAATTCACGCAAAGTACTGGAGAAGCTGGGTGGTATGGATATGTCTGGAGATGCCCTGCCATTTATGGCTTGGGCTGATGGTGAGATCGGTGGGATTACCTGCCGAGCCTACCGAATTTCTTTTTCAGGCGAATTGTCTTACGAAATAGCAGTTGCAGCCAATCAAGGTTTAGAGTTCTGGGAAATGCTGGTGGAAGCTGGTGCTGAATTTGGTGTCATGCCCTACGGCACTGAGTGTCTGCACATTATGCGTGCGGAAAAAGGCTTTATCATGATCGGCGATGAAACTGACGGCACCGTTATTCCACAGGATCTTGGTTTGGACTGGGCAATTTCAAAGAAAAAGAAAGATTTCCTTGGAAAGCGTGCGCAAGAGCGTGCTTTCATGGTTGATCCCAACCGCTGGAAGCTTGTTGGGTTGGAAACTCTAGATGGCTCAGTCCTCGAAGATGGTTCCTATGCGATTGCAAAAGGCAAAAATGCCAATGGCCAAACAAATAGCGAAGGTCGGGTGACCTCAACCTATCATTCACCAACCTTGGGTAAGGGCATTGCAATGGGGCTGGTGCATCGTGGGCCGGACCGAATGGGTGAAGTGCTGTCTTTTACAAAAATTGGAGGCTCACCCGTAAAGGCCAAAATTGTTAGTTCGGTATTTTATGACCCGGATGGGGAGAAGCAAAATGTCTAATCGTAATTTCCAAGGATATGTGAACGTCGATCAAGTCATGGACCAGAGCATGTTTACGCTGCGTGCTAATTTAGCATCAACTAAGTTAAAGGCGGCTGTGAAATCTGCAACGGGCATGGTGTTACCGAAGCTTGGCAGATGTGTGGTAGTGGGTGGGTGCTCTCTTGCATGGATGTCTCCAGATGAATTATTAATCAGTACCTCGAGTGAAGAAAGCAAAAAACTATACGCCAACCTTGAGGCATCTCTGAGTGGACAACATGTTTTGCTTGAGGATGTGTCAGATGCGCGTGCTAAGTTTAACCTAACTGGGGCTCACGTGCGCGAGGTGTTGGCAAAGCTGGTGCCCATGGATACCCATCCGGCCCAGTTTTCAGTCGGCAGTTTCAACCGAACACGATTTGCGCAGGTAGCGGGCGCAGTGCTCATGGAAAAAGAGAATGTGATCAGTTTGATTTGTTTTCGATCCGTGCAGGATTATGTTTTTGCGTTATTTTCCAAGGCTGCGGCGCCTAAATCGGAAGTTTTCTAACTAGATATAGTTTTATTTTTTTCATAACATCTCTAAAGGCCATTTTGTTCTTTGGCGTAACCTCGTATGAAGAACAAAGTTACACTTTATTTAACGCTGAAAGGATCGCTCTTATGGCTTTCACATTACCAAGTCTACCATATGCTCATGATGCATTAACTTCAAAAGGCATGTCTGCAGAAACTATGGAGTTCCACCATGATTTGCATCACAACGCCTATGTAACAAATGGAAATGCCGCAATTTTAGGCACTGATTGGGATGGAAAATCGCTTGAAGAAATTATCGTTGGATCATACGATGCCTCTTCAGTTGCTCAAAGCGGCATCTTTAACAATATTAGCCAATTATGGAACCACAACCAATTTTGGGAGATGATGGGTCCCGGCGAAAGTAAAATGCCTGGTGCTTTAGAAGTGGCTTTAGATGAGAATTTCGGTTCAGTAGCAGAATTTAAAGCCGCATTTTCTGCAGCAGGTGCGGGCCAATTTGGTTCCGGCTGGTGCTGGTTGGTTAAAAACGCGGACGGCTCCTTAGCTGTCACCAAAACTGAAAATGGTGTGAACCCTCTTTGCTTCGGCCAAATAGCGCTCTTAGGCTGTGACGTTTGGGAGCACTCCTATTATATTGATTTTCGTAATAAACGCCCGGTTTATTTGTCAAACTTTCTTGATAATTTAGTTAACTGGGAAAATGTCGCAAGTCGCATGTAATACATAATGCAAAAAGCGTGAATCAAGAAGGCCTGCTGAAAAATCTTTATGCAGGCTTTTTTTTGTTCCTAAATTCCCAGTCTAAATTGTAAGCGGTAGGATAATTATGACAGAACCTGTAAAGGGGGCAATAGCGATGCTTCTTGCATGTCTTACCTGGGGCTTTGCACCTTTGTATTATTCGTTTTTGAGCCACTTAGGCCCAGAGGAAATCTTGTCACACCGCACTCTTTGGTCTGTGGTGACCTTTGTTATTGTAATTGCGCTCACCGGCCGAATGGCGGAAACGTTGCGGGTCGTTAAATTACCCAAAACAATGGCTTTAATCCTATTGGCTGGGGTAATGATTGGCATTAATTGGTATGTCTTTATTTTTTCTGTGGGTGTGGGACGCGTCACAGAATCGTCGCTTGGCTATTATATTTTTCCTTTGGTGATGGTTTTGCTCGGCGTGGTTGTTTTCCGGGAAAATTTGTCAAAATTACAATGGGTTTCGGTGGCGCTTGCTGTGATCGCAGTTGTAGTTTTGACCTTTGGTTTAGGCAGCGTCCCTTGGTTAGCGATGATCATTTCTCTTACTTTTGGCATCTATGGTTTGTTAAAGCGTATCATCAGGGTGGACTCTGTCGTGTCAGTGACCTTGGAGGTAATTCTTTTGCTGCCCGTTGCTATTGCATATTTGTGGTTGTTTGGTAGCGTGCCTGATGCGCCGACGCTAGCATTATTGATGTTTTCGGGTTTGATCACGGCCGGACCATTAATGTTGATGACTTATGCCACCCAAACGGTTCGGATGGCTACGGTTGGCTTAGTGCAGTATCTCAACCCTGTACTGCAATTCTTCTGTGCTATCGTTCTTTTGGGAGAGGTATTAACTGGCTGGCATATGATAGCTATCGGTTTAATCTGGACCGCTTTAGCTTTTTACACTGTTGCGGTATTTAGGGCAGAACGCAAAGTTGTTTCAATTTCACCGACGGTTTGAGCGATAGAAAATAGCTCACGTATGCTTGGGTCTGCAAAGCCTGAAGCGATAGTGTGGTCAATTAAATTGAGCATCGGCTGCCAATACCCAGAAATATTTGCCACTATAATTGGTCGACTATGCAACTTTAGTTGGGCCCATGTCAGCACCTCAAAAAACTCATCCATGGAACCGGCACCACCTGGCAAAAGTACTACGGCATCACTGTTCATAAACATCAATTTCTTGCGGCTGTGCATATCATCTGTAACGATAAATTGGTCGAGATCACGTTTGCCTAGTTCATGCTGCGCCAAATGTTCTGGGATTACCCCAAAAGTTTTAGCACCAGAAAGTTGGGCGCCTTCGGCGACTGCTCCCATGAGGCCTATGCCGCCAGCGCCATAGACTAAACGCCAAGAATTTTTGGCTATTACGTGACCTAAATCAAGTGCCGCTTTTCCAAAATCTGAGTTATTTCCCATTTTGGCACCACAAAATACACAAATTGATTTGGTCATGCTAATGATTTCCTCAGTTCTCGCTGGACAGCTTATCTGTGACTGATAGCATAAGTTAGCCATTGGGGGAATGCAGCTAAATGAGCAATTCGGATAAGAGCGTGGTCGATGGAAAAAAAAGCGTTAGGACAGTCACATGGGCTATTTTAATTGGGGCGGGTTTAGTTTGGTGGTTCTATCCTCAAATCCGAGCGGCTATTGAGCCTGAACCAGTAGTTATTA
>JAVLEV010000023.1:0-4007 GCA_031920365.1 Planktomarina sp.
TTTAGATTCAGTTCCAGCCCCGTGAGTAAACATGTCCTGCAGCTGCTTTGGGCCACTTAGATATGGATGCCCGTCAATGGCCACTAAAACATCGTCTTCTTCCAAGCGCTTAACATAGTCCTGAATGGTGATGCCACCGACTGCAATTTTTAACAAAAAACCCTGTAAGTCAGATTGGTCAGCGGTGACATCTGGCGCAGCAACAGGGCTATCAGAGTTCTCTACCAGGTCGTCATTCATGGGAACTTAAGCGGATTTGCAGCTGGTTTGGCTTTTACTTTTTTAGGTATCACTTTTTTCTTTGCTTTTATTTTTGAAATTTTATTCATTTCAAATATTTTAGCAGCTAAATCTGTTTGCAGCATAATCAATTGATCTACTTTATTTTCTAATGCCTGGAACTGTTTGTAAGTTACAATGCTATTCCCATCGTTACCAGCCTCATTCTTAGCATCGTCAGCCTGAGTAAAGAATTTCTCCATATTAGAAAGCTGGCGAACCAAAGTATTTTGAGTTGTTTCAGTTTTTGCCTGTATACTTTCAAGTGTCGTAGTCGCAAATTGTTGGATCAAACTATTGACGTCCTTAACCGTAAGTTTGACAGCTTTGGAATATTTAGCTTCAGCTCCAGATATGTCATCAACAGCCTGCTTTGCTGAAGCTTTCAGATCTATCAGAGTAGATTGAATAAATTCTTGATTTTCAGTATTTAGTTTAACGGTCTTCATAGAATCGTCTAATTTTGCAACATTTTCTGTAAAAATAGCTAGCGCTTCAATTGACACATTAGAGTTAGTTTTCAAGGTTCCCAAAGCTTTATAATACATCAAAGATGCGGCCCCAAGAGACACTATGCCCGCAACAATAGCACTGATGAAAATAATCATAACAGAATTGTATATTCTCTTGGCCTGAATATTCACCACTTCAAATTGTTCTTTGAGGTTTTGAAACTCTTGTGACACCTCAGCAGCGGTATCTGCTGCGTCTAGTGCTACTTGAATACTATCCTGAATATCATCTTTTGACGTTGTTTTAGCAGCCATCTATCTGAACCTTTTGGACAATAATGTTTTAACTTTCACTTTGTGATAAGCACAATCTGTGCCAGTTGTTCCAAAAACGGTTTGGCTAGGCAAAGTTTTTGATTTAAAGTTAAATTTTTTACATCCCCAAGGCTTAAATTTATCATGGGTCACAAAAAAATATAAACAATTTGAACAAGTTATTTTGGCCATATGATTTCAACAACCCTTAGAATTAAACTTTGAATAATGAACCTCAGAGACGCCAAAAGTGATAAAAATGCGCCAGTATACACCAAAACAGCCTTTGCCTGATATCCTGTATCAAGTAAATTATTAGCCTCAAAACTAAGCCAGATTGCTGCCCCAAAAAAAGCTACTGAGGAAATTAGCTCACCCGTCGATTTTTTCCGTTTTTTCATACTACAGTCCCCTAAATCATATCTTTGAACCAAATTCATCATAAAGATGATCATTTGGAATCTCTGGGTTTTCGAAGGTTGGGTTTGCACCCCGCTCTAATTGAAGCACATAGGCCAAAACAGAAGCAACTGCGGAGAACAAGTCCTCTGAGACATCGGCGCCGATGTCTCCCGTAAAGTACAATGCTCTTGCCAGTAATGGGCTGCGAACTCGGCTGACATTTGATTTGTCTGCCTCTTCGATGATGCGCAGCGCTAGTGGCCCCTTGCCCATTGCGATTATATAGGGCGTATCACGCTCATTTGGTGCGTATTTAAGTGCGACTGCAAAGTGAGTAGGGTTTGTGATAATCACTGAGGCATCACCAACGTTTTCGATTGCCCCCGCACGCTCAGACGCTTTTTGGCTTGCTTCCATCTGCATGCGCCTAATTTTAGCTTTAACCTCAGGTGATCCCTCACTGTCTTTTGACTCGTCCTTCATATCTTGCATATTCATACGCAATTTCTGCAGCCAAGAGTGGCGGCTATACAGATAATCGGCCACCCCAATTATAGCAAAAATGCCGACCAACGCAGCTACTAACGACAAAAGTGATTGGTAGAAAACTTTTATGCCGTCATCCAAAGTCGAGCTACTCAGGTACAATACCTTAGGCAGGAATGTCGAAACAATTAGTGCAGTCACCGAAATCATAAAGGTGACTTTTGCCAATCCCTTGGCTAGCTCAACTAGACCTTTAACAGAAAAAATCCTCTTTAATCCGGTGAGAGGGTTGAGTTTACTTGCTTTAAAAGATACCGCTTTCGTAGAAAAATTTATAGTTCCCCCCACAACAATTTGTGTAAAAAATACTGTAATAAAAATTGGGATACCAAAAAGGGCAACGCCCCCTAATATAAGGCTAAAAGCTAACTCAGAACTGATAATTCTCAATGCACTTAAGCTCTCCGGATGGTCCCACCTAAACAAAGAAGTCCATGTAGCCAGAGCACTTCTTGAAGCCATACCAAGACAAAAAAGAACGAATAAACCCATCATGGTCGATCCAAGGACAAACATCTCTTTTGATTGAAGGATGTCTCCATCCTCTGCGGCTTTTTCTAATTTCTTATCGGTGGGGTCTAATGTTTTTTCTGCACCTTCGTTCTGATCAGCCATCACTCTGCTCCACAAGTAAGGACATTAAGAGGTCTATTATCTCCTTGATTAAATCTCTAAAAACGAAAGCAAGTGCATCAACAGAAAAATACAAGATAATAAATGCACCAATCAGCGTCATTGGGAAACCAAAAGAAAACAAGTTCAATGTTGGTGCTGATTTTGTAATAAAACCAACGGCGATGTTAACTAACAATAAAATAGCCACAATCGGAAACATAATCATTACTGCAGTTTTAAATAAAATTTCGCTTGCGCTAAGGCCAGCCCTTACCAAATCTCTATATGTTGTGAATTCACCCAATGGGTAATAATCAAAGCTTTTATAAATAAGGCCAAGAACTACTAAGTGTCCATTAACAGAAAAAAACGTAACTATTAAAAACAACATAAAAATTTGGCTTATTACAGGCGACTGACCAGCGCCAGTAGGGTCCACCGTTGCGGCAAATGCCAATCCAGACGTACCAGCAACTAGGTTTCCAGCTAAATTCACTGCCGCGAAGGCAATGTTCAAAACCAGACCCACAGTAAGCCCGATAAACAGTTCTTGCATAATTATTAAAATTAATTTGGAGCCAAGCAAAATACTTAGGTCAGGAAATTCCACAGTACCAAGGATCCAAAAACCCAAACAAAACGAAAATACAATTCGAATTTGTAGAGGGACCATTTGCCCACCAAAAAAGGGCGCCGCAATCAAAAATGCGCCAACTCTTAATGATGCGATTAACAACATAATTAAAAACGTGAATAACTCTTGTAATTCGAGTCCTGGCAGCGCCCCCAACTCGTTAACTATAGGTAACAAACTAGAGACCCTTTCTGGAAATTTCTTCAAAAATAAAGTCAAAATAGTCTGTCATTTGACCGATACTGAAAGAGGCCATTAATGATATCGTAAGTAAAACAATAAATAGTTTTGGAACAAAACTCAGTGTCATCTCGTTAATAGAGGTGGCGGCTTGAAGCAGCCCAATAGTTAAACCAACGGCTAGGGCCACAGCAAGAATAGGACCAGCAACCAGAATAATTTGCCAAAAAGCCATGCTAATATATTGAACGTTCTGATCAAAAATCATGGGGCTATCCCACTACAAATGTAGAAGCTAGTGAACCAATCATCATGGCCCAGCCGTCAACAAGTACAAACAACAATAACTTAAAAGGTAAAGCAATTAGCATAGGTGAAAGCATCATCATACCCAAAGACATCAGTGTAGAGGCGATGACAAAATCAATTACCAAAAAAGGCAAGAAGATTAAAAAGCCTATTTCAAATGCTGTTTTCAATTCAGAAGTTATGAATGAAGGTAAAACGATTGAAAGTGGAATATCTTGCGTAGTTGCAAACGGTCCAACGCCGGCCATCTCTGCAAACATATTCATCGTGTCGGT
>JAVLEV010000023.1:4107-8626 GCA_031920365.1 Planktomarina sp.
AACGAAAGTGAATATGAGGCTTCACCATTTTCGCCAATAGTTGAGGTTAAGGCCGGCAGGCCAAGAACACTCGCCTCCTGAGAGAACGCAGCAGAAGCAACTAAATTAGCTGCTATCAGAATGATTAAATTAAATACTAAACGTGCCATTAGCCCTCAAGCCCCACCGTTGCTTCTGTTGAAGTTGAAACAGGAGCTTTCACTGGTAACTCAATAATCGCTGGGCTCCCGGTTTTACCTAACACCACCAAAAACGATAGGTCGGCACAATCAATCACTGTTGCCGAAGCAAATTTAGAAAGGGGTAAAGAACTCGATATTTTGAGTGGCCAGGTTAGAGTTTTCCCAACAGCTACCCCAAATATTTTTCTGCGCTTCAGGATTACTTGTACACTTACAAGTAATCCTAAAAACACCAATACTAATATTATCTTGCTAACGTCAAATTCAGGCATAAAATCACTCCTTGACTACGGAAGAGCAATAGTAGTGCCAATCTATTTATTTACTTTTAAAACAAATACTTAATAATAAATTCTAGGGTTGTCAAATATTTGAATATATTAGGTGTTTAAATACTTTCCATCCGCTTTTCTGGCTCGACTATTTCTCCAAACCGAATCCCAAAGCGCTCGCCGATCATTACGACTTCGCCTTTAGCAATTTTTGTATTATTCACTAAAATATCAAGGGGATCTCCAGCCAGCCGGTCTAGTTCAACGACAGAGCCCTCATTTAACCTTAACAAATCGCGTATGGTTATCTCAGTTCTGCCTACCTCAACGGTTAGTTCAACATCGATATTTTCTAACACTTTTAAGTTCTCGATACCCACGTGTTTTGTGTTAGAAATTTCAGATTTTTCATTTTCTTCAGCCATTTTCTGTGTCCTTTTTCAATGAAATTCTTTTGGTCATGGAGACCGCTGCGTTACCACCTAAATTCCCAATTTCCGCGTGATAGACTGGCTCACCAGACACCTTGACTGTAACGTTTTCAGGCATGGAAATTGGAAATGTGTCACCAACAGTGCTCTGCATTAGGCGGCCTAGGCTAGCTTTACTTTTTGACAGTTCGGCAGATAATGGTAGCGGGATTGATAAGACAGCCTGCTCTAATTTTTCTTTCCAAGTACGGTCATCCTGTACAAACTCATTTTGAACTCGTGATCTTAATTGAGAGGAAATTGGTTTCAACGTTTGTAGCGGGTATAACACATCAAAACTTGCCGGCTCTGCGTCAGGCATCTGAACCATAAACGAACAGACGATTACGGTGTCTGCTCCATCCACAAATGACACAAATTGTATGTTTTCTTCTCGTGACAAAGGGTCAAACGTAGTTACAAAAAGGTCCTTCCAGGCACTTTCCATAGCTCTATTCATGCCATCGGTTATAATTTGAATGATACGTTGCTCAGTCGCAGTAAACTCACCCTTAGCCTGGTGTAAGGCCTTAATTTTTGACCCCCCGTAATAGGAATTTGTCAAAATTGAAATAAAGGAAGACTGAATAATTAATAATGAGTTTCCCCGGAGGGCCTCTAACCTATTTGTGGTAACACTCACGAAATTATCACAGCCTTCAACATATTCATCAAAAGATTTAACTTCTGGAGGAAAAGAAGAGATGCGTGGCATTATCCGCAACATTGGAAGAAAAACAGACCGAGTAAACCGGCATATCTTTTCATTAATCATCCTCAGGGCATAATAATCCCCGAGTAGAGATAGATCTTCTGAACCAAAATCAAAATCTCGAACTGCTGTCGGGTCAAAAACATCAGACGTACTGGAGTCCTCCGCAGCAGCACCAAGCCCTCCTAGGAGGGCTTCGACTTCGTCATTAGAAAGTTTTCGCGAACCAACCATTTAAACTCGGCCTTTTATTGAAGTACAAAAGAAGTAAAGTGAACACCTTCGACGCCGCCAAAGCCTTCGAGGTCTTCCAACTTCAAGTTAATCGACTCTTTTATGCTGTTGGCTAAATTGTCTCTCCCAACCTTGCCATCAATATCATCTGGCGAATAAGTGCCAATTACACCAAGCACCTCGGAGCGCAGGGCCATCTGATGCTTCTCAACATTTTCGATTACAGTCTCATCATACTGCGTTGAGATGCCAACGCTAACTTGCAAAAATTGTTTAGATTTATTCAGGTTAGTAGTAAAATCATCCGCAAACGTGAAATACGTAGTTACGAAAGTCTCATTGACTGGCGTTTCCTTCGATATCTTTTGAGGTTCTGCATCCTCTTCATCAATGCCGTCCTCACTGGGAAGCTGCCCCGCCTGTTTAAGTTTTTTTTCAATCAATGCCTCAACTTGTTCAACAGGAGTTTGGGTGGGCATAAACAAAAATGCCCCCACCCCGACTCCGACGCCCAATAAGATAATCGGACCTAACCCAAAGAGTGCAATTTTGGTGAAATTAATTTTACGTTTTTCAGTTTCTTCTGCCATAATTTTATCCTACGCAATCAGGTTCAAACCGGTTGAATTTCTATAAGAAATTTGTGTTTGACTATTTTTTGTTGTAGCATGCTCTAGCACACTGTTTGCTTTGTCAGTAACCCTGTTTCGGTTCTGATTTGGATTCTGTCGTTGCTGATCGGAACTAGTCTGCATACCTACTGTAAAATTTGCAAGTTTCATACCGTTCTGCGCAGTGATTTGTAGTAATGCATCTTCATTGGCCCTAAGCAGACTAGCAGCGGCTTGTGTTTCAGTAACCATACGAATGTCCATCGCTTGCTTATCCAACGATACATTTACTTTGATCTTCCCAAAACTTTCGGGCTCTAGGTTTATTTCAAAATTTTCTTGGCCTTTCAGAACCTTTTCGACGACCAACATACCAAGTCTTGAGGCATATTGCGCGCTGTAAAGTGAAAGCTTGGTAGTAGAGTTTGCAGCAAGCTCTCCTAAATTAATTGATGCACTTGGCCCCGCTGAGTTATTGGATAGACTTGCCCCTGGTGATATCGAGTTGTCAATTCTATTAATGCCAAAGCTTGTTATGTCTGGCTGTCGTCCCTGCATTAAATCGCCCTGGTAAGGAGAGCTCGGAAAAGATATCTGTTTCATTTTTAAGGCTTCTGCAGCCTCCAGAAACGACTTCGGGTTAAATACAGTTGTCTCCATCTTTTGGTCAGTCGATTTTACGCCTATCTTATCAACAAGTGCTAAAGTCTTCTCATCTTTTTCCTTATAAAAAAGTTTATTAAAAAAAGCATGGGCATGGCTACTGGAAATTAATTCGCTCTGTGCATTAATCTTTGTGGTGGAGAGTAAAGTTGCATTGTTCTCAACTACTATATTTTTCGGCAGTAAATCTAACGAAAATAATTTTTGACCTAGGTCATTACCGTCGCCAGTATGTTCCTTTGGGAGCTCAAAATGGTTTGTTGGTAAAGGTTGTTTAGAAGCGAATAAATTGCTGGCATTAGCTTCACTTAGTCCAACTGCTAATTCAGGGCTAATAGGTAATAGTGGTTCATTTGAGTTAATTTTTGTTACTATTTGTGTATTATTTTGGGACTTATTAGAGATTTCTTCTAAGGCTAAAATCAGGCTTCTCATATTAGTCTTATTATCAAATGAGACTTCACTACTATCAAACGCAGTCCCAAAATGGTCCGCTTTCTGCACCGAATTAGGTAAGTAGCCTTCCGTATCAACAGATTCTAGGTTCCGACTCTCCAGGCTGACATCAAGTTTCACAAAATCTGGCAAGCTATTGGGGTCTGTATCCTCCGGTACAGAGAAACCAATTAATAGCTTGGATCTCAGATCCACATCTGGGTCTATTTCTAATGCCCTAGTTACTCCAACTAGGTTCAAGGCTGTTTCTAAACCATTATCGTAGGGGAGATTAAGTAAACCAGCTTTTCCCAACTCACTTTCAGTATCTAGAAGATTAACTTTAAACGCGATGAAGGGATCATAATCACCTGTCTCAAGCTTACTTACCTCAGCTTTCAGTGGGACAGTTTGGGGGATTATGAGCTCAAATTCTGTTTTGCTATCACCATCAGAAGAAATAAGTGCTTCGGTCAAACTTTTCTTCAAGTCACGAGTATCAAAAACTAGTGATGAGATCCCAGTCTCTTTTAATTCTAGATTGATGGGGCTGACATCGGCCAGCTCAGTTAAAAACCCTAAGTCGGGCGTTACTTGTATGATCTGAGGAGACGCTTGGCCATCTAGTTCATCTGCTAAAATTGTTTTTCCACTATTTGCGAGATTCATAAATAGGTCGTTAACTGTAGAGAATTTTAAGCTTACTTCAGTTTCAGTCTCTTTAATCTCGAACTGGGACCCGAGTGGTCGAATTTTCGTCTCAATAAAGGCAGTAGTTGGGTTGAAAAGTATTTGATCAACTACGACTTCATCAGTTCCAAGTTTTTTAGTAATATCTACAATATTAGCTCCATTTAAAGATTTTTCTGATACTGTCTCCGTATTCATTAAAAGGTTGACCTCATTTGAGATATTACCGGATAAATTGGATTTAAGATCT
>JAVLEV010000023.1:8726-16417 GCA_031920365.1 Planktomarina sp.
GAGCTCGCCTGAAGCTTGGAGCTCGCCTGAAGCTTGGAGCTCGCCTGAAGCTTGGGGCTCGCCTGAAGCTTGGGGCTCATTTAAAACCTGGAGCTCATTTGAAAAAGTCGTTTCAGACGCTGCATTAGTATCTTCACCTATTTTAACTGTTAATAAATCAGCAAAATTACTAAACAGAGCATCACCCTGCCCCTTTTCGAAACCTTTTGGGTTTGGCGACAGATCAGTGTCTCCTAAGTTCATGTCACTGCTTAAGCTAATACTCATAGATCGCACTCCACACTAATCCATTTAAAGCAGTGCAAGTTATGTACCAATTACTTCCGCTTCTTAAATATAGCCGTGTCAAATTGCTTTAATTCTTGAGATCTATTGTCATCAAGTTTTATTTCACTAATTTTTTCTAAAATTTTCTTACTTTTACTATCATGTTTAGCAATGATCTTTTGCAAATGAATTTGTTCCGTTGTCAGAAATTCAATCCTATTTTCGACAACTTCTTTTTGATGGATCATTTTCTCACGCAGCTTACTGTTCACCTTAACCCGGTGCCCACTTTGTTGAAGACCAACCTCGACCGTCTCCTCAATGTTATATGCTAAATCTGTTTCTAGTTTACGTATTTTATCAATACTTTCATTCATATTATTTAGCTCAAATTGAGTTTTAATTTTTTTATTTCTACTTTGACGATAAATCAAATCGAATACTTTATTTTTTGCCATCTCAGAACTCTACGCAAGCAATTTAGTCAGCAACTGACCAGTTTGCGAAAACGAAAAGGATTCAGACTGGTCTTGATGCAGAAAACTTACTATTTTAGGCCATAATTGAACTGCCATATCTAAGTCAGCATCTTGTCCCTGAATATATCCCCCCATTAAAAGAAGATCTTGGTTTTCTTGATAGATTGAAATCAGTTTACGCAATTTACGCGCACTTACTAAGTGTTCTTTTAAGCATAGATCATTCATTAATCGGCTAACAGAATTACTGATATCTACAGCGGGATAAATTCCTTGCTGTGCGAGCTTTCGAGAAAGCACTATGTGGCCATCTAGAATTGCTCGGGCATTATCCACAATTGGATCCGAAACTGTGTCATCCCCGTCTGCCAGTATAGTGTAGATTGAAGTGATTGACCCCACTGAATTCACTCCAGTACCAGTCCTTTCAATCAATTCAGGTATAAAGGAAATAACAGACGGAGGGTATCCACGGGCTGTAGGCTGTTCACCAAGTGATAACCCTATTTCCCGTTGAGCGTGTGCAACCCTGGTAAGCGAATCCAAGATTAATAGTACATTTTTTCCTTGACCACGGAAAAATTCTGCAATGCTGGTAGCCCGCTTAGCACCCTGAATCCTAAGTAAAGCAGACCTATCAGCTGGGACTGCCACTATAATAACCTTATGCTTAGAGTGAGAGCTGGTTATCTCCTTCGTAAAAGAAGCTAATTCACGCCCTCTTTCACCTATTAGCCCAACCACAATCACGTCGGCTTCAGCACTTTTGGTAATCATACTCAATAGAACCGATTTACCAACACCAGAGCCAGCAATAATACCCATTCTCTGTCCACGCCCAATAGTGGTCAAAGCGTTAATACTTTTAATTCCTACGTCAAAGACTTCAGTTATTTCACCGCGATCAAACGGATTTAAACTTATGCCATTTATCGGTATTACCTCTGTAGTTTCAATTGGACCGTCACCGTCTAATGGTTCACCTAATCCATCAATTACTCGGCCTAAAAGATTTGCACCTACATTTACGTCTTTTACCCCGCTAGAGGAAAATATCTTATCACCATTAAATATTTCTGATGATTTATTATATTGAAATATTAAATTTTTATCGCCCTTAAAACCAATTACCTCACCTTTTGATAACGTCCCATACCGGGACTTTATTGTGCATTCGGAACCAATAGATGCAGGAAAAGTACTACTTTCAATAACTTGTCCGTCATACCCTGTCACGGTACCACTAAATTTGACGTCCGAACGCGAAAAGGCCTGCTTTCGTATCCCAGATAGAATCTTCTGAAAACTTGATTCTGTATCAGTTGGTAGGGTGCTGTTTTCAATCATAGGCATTATGATTAACTTTCTTCGGTAAAATCAAAAAGTGAAACACCGGCAGATGATTTACGACTAGTCACTTCAAACTCGCCACGTCTCAAGGTTTCATTTTCTAAAAAGGTATATTTTAATTCAGAAATGCTCTTCGCCATTTGCAACACATTATAATCTTCAGGGTTTAAATGGACTGTAATTTTATCATCATCCCCAATGATTTGTTTTGCAACTCGCGAAATTTTCTTTGCAAATGCCGCTGGTACCCCATCAATTTTTGTACCAGCCAGGTCAGATGCAATTGCGAGAACAAAATCAGAAATTTGATTTTCCATTTGGCCCGCAATTAAGCTAGAGGACCCAAACATTGCCTCCAAGGTTGTTATGAATTTATTTTTTTCAATTTCTAAATTTTGATCAAATTCGATTTGAATTTTTTTGACTTCAGCTATAAACGTATCACTCTTAACTACATCAGTATCATTGGGTGGGATGTTCTCTCCATCCGTAGTTTCTACTTTTGGAATGGACGAAGTACCATCAGTTTGTAGTTCACTAGACTTTGCTTCAGGTTTACTTTGTGTTTCTGGGTTACGTACTTTTGCTTCAACCGCGTCTTTACTTTTAAGACTTGGTTCAGAATTGGCCACGCCTAAATCGATAGTGCTTTTCAAGTTTTCCTTATCATCACTTGTAGTATTTCTTTGAACTTCAGAACTATTAACCTCAGCTCCATCAATGTACTGGGGCGCCCCATCTAGCGGCTCCATATCCTCAACTATGTCAGAAACATTTAAATGCTCTGTATCCTTACCAATCTCCGCATCTAACAAATTTGATCTAACTAAATCAAAGAGACTATTAGACTTTTCGAATTTAGTAGAGTTACCGTCTGATAAAGTTTCTGCATGGAACTCAGTCAAACTAGCAGCCTTTAACAAACCCTTTAAGTCAGAGTTGTTTAATGCGCTTTGTTGTTCACCTTCATCAGTGGAAACGACATTCATCAAACCATTTCCTCACCACCACGACCTGCAAGCACAATAGTTCCGTCGTCTGACAGCTTTCTAGCAACATTAATTATCTGTTTTTGGGCCTCTTGTACTTCGGTCAAGCGAACTGGGCCAAGAGCCTCCATTTCGTCACGGATGTTAGCCGCGGCTCGCGTGGACATACATCCCAATAACTTATCTTGAAGAAAGGTTTCTGCACCCTTCATAGCAATTATCAGAACATCCTGATCAACTGAGCGCAACAGGGTCTGTAATGAGCGGTCATCAGAGCCAGCAAGGTTTTCGAACACGAACATGTTATCCTGGATTTCAGCCATTAATTCTTTATCCTCTTTCTTAATAGAACCAAGAATACGTGCTTCCATATCTGATTTGGTAAAGTTCATAATTTTAGCTGCCGCTTTCACACCACCAATCTTTGAGGCTCTGAGTGAGGTATTTGCAGCAAATTTCTCTTTCATTACACGTTCAAGCTCTTTCACAGCTCCAGGCTCCACTGTTTCAATGGTAGCAATACGACGAACTATGTCAGCTTGAATGTCATCAGGTAGTAAAGTTAAAACGTCCGCGCCCAAACCAAAATCCAAATATGAAATAATTAAAGCCTTAATCTGGGGATGCTCATCGATAATGAGTTCAGATATGGCACGTGCATCCATCCAGTCTAAAATATCAATCGCAGACTCGGAACTCGCTGGCGTAATCCGCCCTAAAACAGATTGCGCCTTATCTTCGCCCAACGCCCGAACCATAACATTTTCAATGTACCTACCAGCACCCAAGCCCAAGCCAGTCTGCTTTTTAATTGTTTCTAAAAATTCATCTAAAACCATATTTACAGTGTTTTGATCGACGCCAGTAACCGAGTACATCGCAGTACCTAGATGCTGAACCTCTCGAGGGGACAGATCTGTTAAAACCTGTGCAGCTTCTTCTTCACCAAGCAACATCATGAGAATAGCGGATTTCTCTGTGCCTGTAAGCTCTGCTAATTTTTCCGCATTAATTTGTTCTTCAGCCATTTTTTATTCCTACGAGAGTAAATCAAGATCTTGGCGCATCATCTGTTTGAAAACATTGGCAACTCGGCCAGATTCTTCACCAACAATCATACGAACCAAAGCTACTTTGTCATCATAAGTATTTGCAGTATCTAACAAGTCTGCCGAGATGCCACTCTTCTTCTTCGGTTTCAGCTTCGCCTTAATACCTTCAAGCGTCTCGCCCTCTTCAATCTCAACAGCCTTTGTACTTTCAATACGCTGGGTGGCCATGTCTGCCATAGTCTCAGCTTCAGCATAAAGCTCCATTACAGAATTAGTACTAGATGTCGGGACCAAAATTCTAGAAAGCATTGGACGCACAACACCGAGCGATACGAAGCCAAGTACTAAGACAAGCAAGGTCTTTTCAATTATAGACTTGAACCAAGCTGTTTCATACCAATCGATTTGTTCACCGATAATTTCATCGTTAAACAATTGCGAAGTAATTGTTAGGCTGTCCCCACGCTCCACTTTAAGTCCAATGGCACTGCTAATTAATTGCTCCATTTCTTTCTTAACTTTTTCTGAAATTGGTTCAAATGTAATTTCCCCAGTTTCCGGATCTTTAACCTTACGGTCTCTGACTAAAATAGCAGCATCAATTCTAGCAATAACATTAGACGGAGTTGTCACAGTCTCAAACTTGCGGCTAACTTCATAGTTTTTTAATTCAGTAGAGGATTTGGTTTCAAATTCATCAGGTCCAGATCCTTCACCACCCATTTTAACTTCAGAGTCTTTTAAACTAATTTCAGCTTCTGCCGGTGGTTGGTTTGAAATAGCTCCCGGAATGCCTACCGCATCCTTTTTAGCAGTTACATTCATGGAACTTTGCTCGCTTAAAATAGCCCTATCTTCTGGATCGACCATTTCTTGTGAGGTTTCCCGGCGTGTAAAGTCGATTTCTAAATTCACTTGGGCGGTAACGTTAGCGGCACCAACAATTGGAGCCACGAGGCTTTGAATTCTAGAGCGGTATATACTTTCTAGCTTCATCCTATAGGCAAGCTGGCTATCAGCCATGACTTCATTGGGGTTGTCAGGTGCATATGACAAGAGGTGACCTAACTGGTCAATTATTGAGACTCCATCCTGCGACATGCCTGGTACAGACGATGCAATGAGGTTGGTTATGGCTCTAACTTGCGTGTGATCGATTTGGCGGCCATTTTTTAAAGTTACAAAAACGGAAGCTGTTGGCGATGTCTGGTTACGAATAAATACAGATTTCTCCGGCAATGCCAAATGCACCCGTGCAGCTTGAATACTACTGATCTCAGAAATTGACCGTGCAAGTTCATTTTCTTGAACTTTTTTCAACTTCATAGTCTCTACGGATCGTGAGACGCCTAGTGGTAAATTATCAATTTCCTCAAAACCATTAGATGCATATTCAGGGAGGCCTTGGGCTGCTAAAGAAATTCTTGCCTGATGATAATCATTAGTAGGAATTAAAACTTCGCCTGTCGCCGGGTCTAGCTCAACACCCATACCCATATTTTTAAGCGCTTCATAAATTTTAGATTTTTCAGAATCAGAAACAGAAGCGTATAATGTAGTCATATCAGGCTGACGCATAGTCACGAATAATACTACTGCGGCTACTGCAGTTATTGCCGCCAATATAGTAGGAAATGCCCTACGGAAGCTTGGCTGATCCATAGCTTCCCTAATGTTTGCTACCGCATTCATTGGAACACTCAGCATGTTTTTAGCACTAACTTCTGTAGTTTGTACGCTAACCATTTGATCTGTATTTGCCATAATTCTTATCCTATCCGCTCTATACCGGCATATTCATAATGTCTTTGTATGCACTTAAAGCTTTGTTGCGAATATTGAGCGTTAGCTGAAAACCCACTGAAGAAATCTGCTGATTTACCATCACCTTTGACAGATCGTTTTCCTTACCCAATTCATAGTCCTCGGCAAGTTTTGCTGCTGAATTTTGTGATTTAGCAACGTCATTGAGGCCATCAGAAAGCCGCTGAGAAAACGAAGGGCCGGCATCTAGAGATTTTGCCTGAAATGTATCGGTGGAAAGCTGGGCTTTCTCCTTAACAAGAGACAGATTGTGATTAACTGCAGTCATATTTGCACTTTGAATTTTCATAATTTATCACCCAACCTGCGCATAAAGCTTGGACTTGAGCGCATCCATAGTATTCCTGGGGCCCAAAGTCAGTTCGTTATCAAACACTATGTTTGTGTCATCGATAATACCCGAATAAGTTAAAATTTCTGCTCGTTGGATGACATTATCTAGCTCTCGTACATTACCTGGCCACTCATGCTGCATTAAGCGATCCAAGGCTTTAGATGTAAGCGTCTTGGGGCCCCCAATTGCACTCGAAGTCCTTGTTAATAAGTGAGCTGATATCGCAGGAATATCTAACGGGCGCTGTTTGAGTGCGCGGGTCGCAATTGGAAAAACATTTAGACGGTAAAATAAATCTTCCCTGAAATTATTCTTACTAATTTCTTCCATCATGTCACGATTTGTTGTGGCAAGCACGCGTACATCGATAGAAACCTCTTTAGCGCTACCAACGGGAGTAACTACTTTTTCTTGCAAAACCCTCAATAACTTAGATTGCAGCGCCATAGGCATTTCAGAAATTTCATCCAATAAAATGGTCCCACCATGCGCGGCACGAAACAGACCAGAGTTGGCCTGCATTGCACCAGTAAATGCTCCCTTTTCATGGCCAAAGAGCATAGACTCCAACATATTTTCCGGAATAGCTGCACAGTTAACTGCAATAAATGGTTCGTCTTTTCTCAGAGATTTGGCGTGCAACAAGCGGGCGACAACTTCCTTTCCCGTGCCTGTTGGCCCATTAATCAAAACACTTGCGTTAGCCCCAGCTAGTCGGCAAAGGAGGCCGACCAAATCTGCAGACTCAAGATCGCCGCAAGGTAAGTTTACGTATTTACCTAAGATTTGTTCTAAAAATAATCCAAGAAAAAATTCAGAAATATATGTTTTTTCGGACAACGATACGGGCACATGTACAAACTTTATTGCCCCGTTACGTCTCTCAATAATCTCAAATTTACTGGCGCCTGTAACAAAAACAACTGCCTTAGTGATTTTGTGTGACCGGAGAAAAGTCTCGAAATGGTTTGAATGGATATCACACTGATTTGAGTCTGAAGAAAGGATTAGGCAATTTTCTTGATTTGCGGAATGGCTAGGTAATTCTTGGCCAAGCTCAATCCATTCAATTCCCCTTTTAGAGAAGGCTGAACAGACTGCGCTCGCAAACGCTTCATCGCTTTGATCTAAAATAAAATTTGACATTCTCATCCTCCACAGCAGAGGTGCAGTTATCGTGCCAATAAAATTATTTAGTTTAATATCAAATAGTTAAGTTTTTTTTTCGATTAAAATTTTAGTCTGATTTTAAATTTCATTTTTTTGACAATTTTCTAACAAATTTATTTTTATGTCGTTAGTATATATAGAAGAAGGAAATACTTATGAATGCATCAGCTGCCTTGGGCGCCTACAAAAAAACAAAAAACGAAACGCTTTCTCAAGAAGACGTTGG
>JAVLEV010000023.1:16517-17980 GCA_031920365.1 Planktomarina sp.
AAGTGCCACAACTTCATTGGGGAGATTGTTAAAAGTTGGGATACTATAAAACCAATGGCATAAAGTCATTAGGCGTAAACCCTAGTAGGATTTGAACAAGGTGCGGCTAAGATGACATTCTGAGGTAACCAGAACCTATTAAAGATTATTTAGGCAACCAAGTTTGTGCTTAAATGGTTCCTAGGTTTTGGTACGACAGAAATATTGTGGTATTTCGTTATTGCAATGTTCTGTTGATAGATAGGGGCCATACCACTATGAGAAATTTGTCTGTTTTCAGCGTGCACTGCTGACGGTCCGAGGTAGGGACTAAAGAGCCTTGTAGAATGCTGCATGGCTCCTGAAGATTTAGCTACGTCTTGGCCCGAATATACCGGCTTTCCAGCAATGGTACTTAGGCTGTTTTTCGGTGGCTTAGAATCAGCTGTTTGCAACGGAAATCGAACCGTCAAAGCGTTTTGGGTTTTTAGTGTCACAGGCAACATGCCATACATTCTAGGCCTGTTTGTCATAGACTTCAATGCGCCCCAACAATATGAAGATGCCATGACTAGCTCTTGCGCATTTTGTGACAAAACCCGGACAGCGTTTATTTGGGTAATTGCTTCTGGTATTATCGCTAATGCGGGATATAATTTCTTTTATATGGACAAAGCTTTAACGGTGTTTCAGATTGTCAAAATTCCTTTACTATTCTGTATATTAGTTCTCATTATAAAGGCCTATAGGAGCTGGAATAAGTGAGTGTTCAGGAAGTCACTAGGCAGCTGTAACAATTTCTTGATCAACCACTGCATAACCAATCGGTCTGTCTTGATTTAAATCAACAATAAAATCATTGATGTGACTTGGCTGGTCCATTTGATCAAAGTATTCACATGAAAAAAAGAATTTCATTTCATTATTTACCGATTCGGTTTGTGTAATTAGTTGCATTTTCTGTCCTCCTTTTGATTGTATGCATATTTCATGCCACTCACTAAATTATATTGTGATTGATAATGTAAACAAAATGAATATCAGGCCGATAATTCTTTTCAGTCAAAAAATCATTTAAACCCTTCATAATTTTATCTGTTATTAGTATTCTTCCATCTACCGAAGTCAGCTGCTCGCGGGTGGTATCAAGTACAATTTTGGTAATTTCAGCAACTAAATCAGGCTCGATTTCAGCAAGCCCTTTAATAAAAAAGTCGGCCATTACGTTCACCTGCTTTGTGGCAATAGCGACTTCCAGGCTAAACAATTCGTTGCTATCAGCGAGCTCACCTTGAAAGACATTTTCAATTTTTAGGTAGTTATATTTATCAGGAAGCAAGGCAAGGCTTTCCCTGTCAACTCCCTCCGGTAACGCATCATACACTACGGCTTCATCAGCTGCGGCGTTAGCTACGACCTCAGGCACAACTACCTCCTCAACGAGTTCGTCAAAATAAACGCCTGAGTAGTCTACATCGACGAAA
>JAVLEV010000024.1:0-17975 GCA_031920365.1 Planktomarina sp.
CGGTCAAATCCAGCCAGTTGATTTCACAGGCGCGTGTGATTGCTTATCCAAGCCTGGCTGGGGGTGAAAGTTTTGCCCGCTCTATTGCTGCTGGTCTAATTTCGCCTGAGGCTGAAGAGATAGTGATGGATGTGCCCATGACGGTTGCGCGTGCACCAGCACAAGCTGCCTACGACATTGGTGCCAAAAAAATTGCCATGGCGTTGGACTCTGGTGAGGACGTAGTGTGCCTTTGTGAGGGGGACCCTTTTTTCTATGGTAGTTTTATGTATCTTTATGCGCGGCTTGTGGCAGACTATCACATTGAAGTCGTTCCTGGGGTGACCTCTATCACTACATGTGCAGCGCGTGCGGGTATGCCCTTAGCCGCTCGCAATGAACGCCTGACTGTTTTGCCGGGTCCTTTGCCGGCGAGAGAGCTGCGTTCGCGCATTGAGGGGGCGGAGAGTGTGGCTATTATGAAAGTAGGACGGCACTTAAACAAAATTCGAGCGGTAATCGCTGAGTTGGGCCTGACTGGCAAAGCTGCCTATATTGAGCGCGCTAGTCTGCCGAATGAATTGGTTTGCCCCTTAGCTGACGCCCCCGAAAAAGCTCCTTATTTTTCAATGATAATATTAACAAAAGGAGCCGACCCATGGCTCTAGCACCCGTAGTACTGGCTTTGAATAGTTCCGGTCTTGTCACTGCGCAAAAGGTAGCTACTGCTCTTGGGGTCAAAGTGCACGGTCGTAAAGGGCGTGTGGCTGATGCTGATACCTATTTCGCCAATGCGCTTGACCATGCTCGAGATCTTTTTGCTGCGGGCATCCCCATCATTGGGGTCTGTGCAAGTGGGATCCTGATCCGCGCTGTAGCCCCTTTGCTGGCTGATAAGACTACAGAGCCACCTGTTGTCTCGGTGTCTGATGATGGTAGGGTCGTGGTCCCGTTGCTTGGTGGGCACCGAGGTGCGAACCGTTTAGCACACGATATTGCAAAGGCCTTGGGCGGCATCGCTGCCGTGACCACTGCGGGTGATGTGTCGCTGGGGGTGTCGCTGGATGAGCCGCCGCAAGGATGGGCTTTAGTAAACCGATCTGACGCCAAAGGTGCAATGGCTGAGTTGCTTGCGGGTGGTGGCGCTTCACTTTCTGGTGATGAAGTAGCAAACGCGGATTGGCTTAAGGGTCTGCCAGCAGGCGAGGCTGTGCTACTCACATGCGCGATTGCACCTCAACGTGACCTAGGGCCAACACATCTCCAATTTGCGCCCAAGCGTGTGGCGGTTGGCGTCGGTTGTGCCCGCAATTGTTCAACAGTTGAAATGGCTAGACTTGTACGCTCTGCGCTACAGGATGCAGGTGTCTGTGATGCGGCGGTGCATTCGGTTAATACCATTTCATTGAAGGCTGATGAGCCTGCAATTCTGGATCTGGCAGCATCATTGGCCGCACCACTTAGACTATTTTCTGCGACTGAATTAGAAATTCAGAGCCCACGTTTGGCCACGCCGTCTGATGTGGTTTTTGCTGAAGTTGGCTGCCATGGCGTGTCTGAGGCTGCGGCATTGGCGCAGGTAGGTGCTGACGGCATTCTCTGGGTGCAGAAGCGCAAGACTTCGAACGCCACCGTGGCTCTAGGTCTATTTCCTGAGCCTATGGCCGCATTGCGTGGTGCAGCGCGTGGGCGATTGTCGGTTGTGGGCATTGGCCCAGGCCAAGCAGCTTGGCGGACACCTGAGGTGTCACGGTTAGTCGCTGATGCGCAAGAGCTGGTGGGGTACGGGCTTTACATCGATCTTTTGGGGCCGCTGGCCGCTGGTAAGGCCCGCTCAGATTTTCCCTTGGGGGGAGAGGAAGCTCGGTGCCGTTATGCCTTAGAACAAGCGGGCAAGGGTCTGAATGTAGCGCTAGTATGCTCTGGAGATGCGGGCATCTATGCCATGGGAGCCTTAGTCTTTGAACTGCTTGATCGCGCGGCGGATCAAATGGGCGTCAGTGATGCCGCTCGCCGTGTGGAGGTCATATGTTCGCCAGGTGTTTCAGCGTTGCAAGGTGCAGCAGCGCGGGCTGGTGCACCTTTGGGTCACGATTTTTGTACGATTTCACTGTCTGATTTGCTGACCCCGCGTGATGATATTCTAAGGCGAATTAAGGCCGCAGCTGAGGGTGATTTTGTGATTGCCTTTTATAACCCTGTCTCTAAAACTCGCCGAATACTCTTAGGTGAGGCTCGTGATATCCTTCTACAACATCGGCCTAAAGATACTCCGGTTATGTTGGCTACGTCGCTGGGACGCCCGGATGAGCATATACGTTATCGTAAGCTTGCTGATTTACAGGTTGATGAAGTGGATATGCTGACGGTTGTCCTGGTGGGTTCGTCTAACTCACGTCTGGCAATGCTGGGTGAGGGCCCGCGCATGTTCACGCCAAGGGGCTATGCGCGCAAAATGGATGGTGATTTGGCCTCTGGCATACAAGGGAACGACATATGACTGTATATTTTGTGGGTGCGGGTCCGGGTGACCCTGAGCTGCTAACCCTAAAGGCGGCCCGAATTATTGGGCAGTGTCCAGTTTGCCTTTTTGCAGGCTCCCTAGTGCCTCTTGAGGTTGTGGACTGTGCGCCAAATGGCGCGCGCGTGCTCGATACTGCTCCAATGACGCTTGATGAAACACATGCAGAAATCTTGGCCGCGCACGTAAAGGGCCAGGATGTGGCGCGTGTGCATTCGGGTGATCCGTCTCTCTATGGCGCTATTGCTGAGCAAATTCGTCGTTTACGTGCTGATGGGATTGAATATGAGATAATCCCAGGGGTTCCTGCTTATACTGCTGTTGCAGCTGCCTTGGGACAAGAACTTACCATTCCAGAAGTGGCACAATCTATAATTTTGACGCGTATGTCCATGAAATCCACCTCAATGCCAGCTGGTGAGACACTAGAAAATTTTGCTGTCTCAGGCGCAACCTTGGCCATCCATCTAGCGATACGTAATGTGCGTGAAATTGTGCGGGTATTGACCCCGCATTATGGCGCTGATTGCCCAGTTGTAGTGGCCTATCGCGCCAGTTGGCCTGATGAGCTCATCATTCGTGGTAATTTGAGTGATATTCGCAAAAAGGTTCGGGATGCCAAAATTACCCGCACGGCTTTAGTTTTGGTAGGGCCTGCACTACAAGAGCAGCAAGATTTTGTCGACTCGGCACTGTACAATCCTGATATGGAGCACGTCCTGCGCAGTAGAAAGACGCCAACTCCGCAGGGTGCGTAACGTAAGATGTTGTTTGAATCGTTTGCTTGACCAAGTCTTGAAATCAGCGCACGCTAGCCCACGAAGAGGAACTTAAATGACGACATTTTTGTCAAAAGAAGTGGCTGATGGTTTAGAGGCTGCCCGCAAGCAGGCCCTTCATAAGAAAAGCCGATTGCGGGTACGGACCGGATCAGAAACATTAACAGTAATCAAGTACTGGGATGGTGGCTTTTCAGTGGATCTGGAAGACTCCCCACGGCTTCGCGGATTAGTAGATCTATACGATGGAAGTATCCACCTTTATCAGTGTCTGATTGTTGCCTCTGAAGAGGAAGGTGGCGAAATGTGCTACGAATTCAAGCGTAGTACTCGCGCAGTTGAAATTGCTCCACTTGATTTTGTACGTGCGGATAATGCTCCCGTAGCTTTGATTGAGCACAGCTAACGCCTCATTTTATTGTAAGTCTGAAAAAGCCATCTGCATATTTTCTACAGCACGCTCAACATTTTTTCGGGTAGTGCCAAGGTTAAACCGCAAAAAGTTTTCTCCACCAGTCCCAAATGTTGGCCCAAGATTGGTGGCGATTTTAGCCTGTTCTTGTACGCGGATAATAACCTGATCCAGGGGCATTCCAGTCCCTGAAAAATCAACCCAAGCCAGATATGTGGAGTCCAGGTCCATGGATTTTACACCTGGAATAGCATTGATGCCAGCGTCAAATACTTTTCGGTTCCCGTCAATATAGCTCATCAATTCATCTACCCATTGAGCACCTTCGGGCGAGTAAGCCGCCGTGGCCATATGCATACCAAAGGCATTGGGTGACAATCCGAGGGCCTGCATGCGTTTGGCAAAACACGCCCTTAATTCTGGGTCTTCAATGATTACATTGCCGGTATGGCAGCCCGCTATGTTAAAGGTTTTGGTACTAGCCGTCATCATTATTAGCCGATCAGAGATATCTTCAATCAAGGCCATTGGTGTATGTTTAACCCCAAAGGTTAGATCATGATGGATCTCATCGCTGACCAAAATTAGGTCATGACGTTTTGCAAACGCGGCCACTTGCTCCAACTCTTTTTGGCTCCAAACTCTGCCGCCTGGGTTGTGTGGAGAACAAAAGATAATCATCTTAGCATAAGCCGGTAGGACGGCATCATAGGCTTCAAAGTCCATCTCGTAGCGACCATCATTATTAATCAAAGGCAGCTCAATGACTTTACGGTTATTGGCGCGGATCTTTTCGGAGAATTGATAATAAACTGGCGTGAACAAGACGACCCCATCACCAGGTGCGGTAAATGTATCTACGCACATTGCGGTGCCATTAACCAAACCATGAGTGGTAAAAATACTATCGCGTGGTACATCCCAATTATGGCGGTTCTTCATCCACCATTGGATGGCATCCAGATAGGGACCATCATCGCCAAAATACCCATATATACCATGCTTAATTACTTCCGACAATTTGTCTTGCACGGCCTGCGGAGGACGAAAGTCCATATCGGCCACCCACATAGAAAGGCCGTCGTCGGGAGATATACCATAAAGTGGCTCCATCATGTCCCATTTTGATGAATGCGTATTGCGGCGGTCTATATGTTCGTCAAAGTTCATAACGTTTCCCAAATATAATTTTTCTGAGAGTATCTGGACTTGATCGAGGATCAAGAGAGAAGTGGCACTGTTGGAGATTGATATAGGCAATCGAAGTAAGATTTGGCCTTGGAGACGCTCGGGTGAAGGCGAGTTGGAAAAGATATCAAGAAATTTGTCCTGAGGAATTGCGCTGTGGCGCGGGTTTGAATATTAGGTCTTTTATGACATTGCGCCCCATATTGATCCACCCGGACCCACGCTTGAAAAAAATAGCGACCCCTGTAACGGCGGTTACGACTGTAATCGTCCAGTTGGCTGACGATATGCTGGAAACTATGTATGATGCTCCTGGCATTGGTCTGGCAGCACCACAGATTGGGGTGATGAGCCGCATATTTGTAATGGATTGCGTAAAAGATGAGGACCAGGTTCCTTGTCCAATGGTGGTTATAAACCCTGAGATACTGTGGTTTTCTGAGGATCTGAGTACCTACGAAGAGGGTTGCCTGTCGATCCCAGAACAATATGGCGATGTGGAGCGGCCGGCTGCAGTTGAGATGCAATGGCTCGGCCTTGATGGCCAAATTCACAAGCAGCGCTTTGACGGGCTTTGGGCCACTTGTGTGCAGCATGAGTTAGATCATCTAGACGGTAAGCTGTTCATCGATTACCTCAAGCCTATGCGCCGCCAGATGATCACTCGAAAAATGCAAAAGTTAAAGCGTGAGCAGGCTCGGCCATGACCCGTAATATTGTTCTTTGGCCAAATGCTTGTTTGAAGACTAATGCTGAGAATGTCTATAATATTACGCCAGATATTTTTGGGATTTGGCAAGATATGATTACAGTTATGGAGGCAATGCCTGGAGTTGGTTTGGCGGCACCGCAATTGGGTATTGGCCTTCGTCTTGCGGTTGTTGATGCTTCTTCCGAACGCGGTCAGGTTCTTCGAATGGCTAATCCTGAAATTTTGCATACATCAGCCAAATTTGAGATAGATGAGGAAGCTAGTCCCAATTTGCCTAATGTTTCAGCCAAGATCAAACGGCCACGTGGTGTAACCGTTCGCTACATGGATGAAACTGGTACGTTACAGGAAAAGGATTTGGTAGGTCTTTGGGCGCGGTCAACGCTCCACCAGGTAGATCACCTCAACGGCCGAATGTACTTTGAAAATTTGTCAAAACTCAAACGTGACATGCTCATTAAGAAGGCCGGAAAGTTATGCGCATAGTTTTTATGGGCACACCGGATTTTTCGGTTAGAGCACTTGGGGCATTGGCTGCTGCAGGCCACGAAATCGTAGCCGTATACAGCCAGCCTCCACGTAAGTCAGGCCGCGGCCAGAAATTGCGGCCCTCCCCGATACAACAGTTTTCTGAGGTGCGTGGTTGGCCCATATTTACGCCCGTCAACTTTCGAAATCCAGCTGATGTAGCACTATTTAAGGCGCATAAGGCAGATATCGCTGTGGTCGTGGCATATGGTTTGATCCTGCCTTCTGAAATATTGAAGTTGCCTGAGCTTGGTTGCTTAAATATTCACGCCAGTCTGTTACCAAGGTGGCGGGGGGCTGCACCTATTCATCGTGCCATCATGGCAGGTGACCGCGAAACTGGGGTGTGCATCATGCAGATGGATACTGGGCTGGACACTGGTCCAGTACGTATTTGCCGCCGCCTAGAGATTGGCGTGAAAGAGCTTACTGCTGAATTGCATGACCGGCTTGCTATTATGGGGGCATCGGCTGTGGTCGATGTTTTGGCTGACCTGCCTGGTCATCCAAAGGTGCCCCAAACCAATATAGGTATGTGTTATGCCACTAAGATTGATAAGTCTGAAGCTCGGATAGATTGGACCCGTACGGCGGAGGATGTTGACCGCCAAATTCGTGGGCTGTCACCCTTCCCGGGCGCGTGGTGCATGATGGGAGATCAAAGACTAAAGGTTTTAGCGTCATCACTTTCTTGGGGTATAGGGGTCCCAGGACAAGTTTTGACGGCCACTGAAATTGCATGTGGTCAAGGTTCCGTAATGCTGCACCTCGTACAACCCGCAGGGAAAAATGCTCAGACTGCTGAGGTTTTTCAGCAAGGCCATAACCTGCCAGAGCGGTTGGGATAGGCGCCAGACCCCAAGATTTATTTTAGTTTGTCCTTTTTGTGCCCTTAGTGATTTTTTCAGTTAACTATGCCCCCAAGCGTTACTGATTGGTTCACGTTCCACAAACCTCAGGCCGGCTAGATTAATCCAATAACAGCTGCCGCTGCATAAAATCCTTTGAGAAGTAAAAAATCCCTGAGGAGGTCCGTCTAGCTAAGGTCGCAGCCACGCTGGCTTATATTGACAATAGCCTGAGGCCAACAGCTTATTATCTGTATTTGAGATCATGGTCATTGATATATCAGGGCGATAACTGAGCCTGAAATTTCAAAAATAAATATGAAATTCTGTTTTTCTATATGAGTAGTGCCCTGTTATTTTTATTTAAATATTACTAGAAAAATAAGTTTTCAATTTTTGAATGGTGCCATTCCTGCGCGAGCCAACTCGTCAGCCAACTCGTTTTCTGGGTGTCCGGCGTGACCCTTAACCCACTTCCATGTGACCGTGTGTTGGGCTTGAGCAGCGTCAAGTTGCTTCCACAAGTCTTCGTTTTTTACAGGCTTTTTAGCTGCGGTTTTCCAGCCATTTTTTTTCCACCCAAAAATCCATTTGGTCACGCCATCTTTGACGTATACGCTATCTGTTACAACAGTGATGGTAGATCTCTGAGACAAGGCCTCTAACGCCGATATTGCGGCCATCAACTCCATACGGTTGTTGGTGGTTTCAGTGGCGCCGCCTCTTAGCTCGCGCTGTTTAGTCACTTCTAGGCCAAATTTGGCTTGCAGGACTACTCCCCAGCCACCTGGGCCGGGATTGCCGCTACAGGCGCCGTCAGTGTAAGCAATCAAGCTACGCAAGCGCAGTCATCATTATAAAGGGCTCCACATCGCCGGCAAGCCCAAGTTCTTTACCCTCGCGCTGAAAGGTGATTGTAAAGCCTGCGGCGGTTAGAACATTAGTAAGTTCGTCGGCAGAATAATAGGTATAGAAGCGGCCAAGCGTATCGCGTTTTTCACCTAGGCCGAGCTTCATCCCTAAATGCAAAACGCCACTAGGATTCAGGGCAGTATGGCATGCCTGAATATGACGTGAAAAGTCTGAGCGTGTGGCGTGGAGTAGTGAAAAATTGGCATAGATACCGTCGTAAGTAGCTACGGTTGGTAATTCATCAAAGGTGGCTTGCTTTGCTTCAACGCCTTGGTGTTTGGCGGTAGCTGCAATCATGGCCTCGCTGCCATCTGTAGCGTCTACCTGAAGGCCCTGGCTCGCCATTTCTGCAGCAGCAAGCCCTGGGCCACAGCCTAAATCTAATACGCGACAACCTTTGGGAATTGCACTAATGAAAGCCAAAAGTGATTTGCTAGGTGGAGCTTGGGTGAGACGCAGGTAGTCTTCAATTTTTAAACCATAAACGGCAAGTGTTTGTTCGTCGGTCATGCCGCACGGCCCCATTGTTTAGCTTCATAACCCGCTGAGTTTGAACTCATAAGGCAACTAATGAAATTTAGTGTTAGTACTATTATTTTGCATCACGCAATACGCGTGGGACTTTGAAGTGTACATTTTCCTTTTTAGTCTCAACCGATTCAATTGTAACATTATAATGATCTGAAAAGGCATCCACCACTTCTTGAATCAAAATATCAGGTGCGGAGGCGCCGGCCGTAATGCCAATACTGTTTATTCCATGCAGGGCGCGCCAATCAATATCCGTGGCCCGTTGTACCAGTTGTGCATAGCTGCAGCCTGCGCGTGAGGCTACTTCGACCAAGCGCTTAGAGTTTGATGAATTTGGGGCGCCTACAACCAATAGCGCATCGGAAAGTGGTGCAATTGCTTTGACGGCTTCTTGCCGATTTGTGGTGGCGTAGCAAATGTCTTCTTTATGTGGGCCAACAATTTTAGGGAATCGGATTTTTAAAGCCGTTACGATGCCGGCTGTGTCGTCCACCGATAGAGTAGTTTGGGTGATGTAGGCCAGCTTCGCCACATCACGAACCTGGATCTGTGCGACGTCGAGTTCGGTTTCGACCAAAAGCACTTCTCCACCTGGCAACTGTCCCATGGTCCCTACTGTTTCTGGATGCCCGGCATGGCCAATCATGATCATTTGTAAGCCGTTTTGACTATGGCGTTCCGCCTCAATATGAACTTTACTGACCAACGGGCAGGTAGCGTCTACAAAAATCATATTTCGCGCTTGAGCGGCATTGGGTACGGATTTTGGAACTCCATGGGCAGAGAAAATTACAGGGCGATCGTCTGGGCATTGATCTAGTTCCTGAACAAAAACTGCACCCTTTTCACGAAGACTATCCACAACGAATTTATTATGAACGATTTCATGACGCACATAAACTGGTGCGCCCCATTTTTGAATCGCTAATTCAACAATTTTAATTGCTCGATCCACGCCTGCACAGAACCCACGTGGTGCTGCGAGAAATAGTTTAAGCTTTGGTTTTATCATAGTGAGGATCCTTTGAATCGCAAACTAATTGTGCTGGTCCAGATCGTCCAGAGTATGGTCTGATTTATTAAGAGCCTACTGGTGTGACATGATCATCGGGTTCGCGTATCGGACGGCCAATAGCATCACGCAGCCCATCTAGCTCAATAAAGTTGTCACATTGGCGGCGGAGTTCATCTGCAATCATTGGCGGCTTGCTTCGGATTGTGGACACAACCGAAACACGAACACCTTTGCGCTGAACGCTTTTAACCATTGGGCAGAAATCCCCATCGCCGGAAAACAATACGATATGATCCAGGTGTGGGGCTAACTCCATTGCATCCACAGTCAATTCAATATCCATATTACCTTTGATTACTTTTCGTCCTTGCCCATCGGTAAATTCTTTAGCCGCTTTCGTAACCATGGTGAAGCCGTTGTAATTTAACCAGTCAGCCAGTGGGCGGATCGGGGAATATTCGTCATTCTCAAGTAAAGCCGTATAATAAATTGCACGAAGCATTTTACCGCGGTTCATAAATTCCTGTCGGAGTAATTTGTAGTCTATGTCGAAACCTAAAGCTTTTGCAGCTGAATATAAATTTGCACCATCAATAAAAAGGGCTAAACGTTCATCACGATAAAACATTTTAATACATCCTTTGAAAAGCCATTAGTTGTGATCAGACATAGCGGGCACAGGTCAAAACTATTATGGTCTTGCGAAAACACGTTTTCAGAATAGTCAGAAAGACAACTTGAGTAAATGTCACAAATACAAATTAGTTTAAAACCAACCCCAAAAAGCGTATTAGTCGCACTGGGTGGAAACCTACATTCCACTGTAGGCCCGCCTTTTGTAACGCTGAACCTCGCCTTAGCTAATTTGCGCCTGCGTACCAATAGTCTGATGGCTATAAGTAAATTTTTTGTTACTCCATGTTTTCCAGCTGGATATGGCCCAGATTATGTCAATGCAGCCATTAAGTTTAATTTTTGTGGTGAAGCCCGTGACCTTTTGGATACTCTGCACGAAATAGAGACAATGTTTGGGCGCGCGCGTGATTTTCGGTGGGGGGGACGTGTTTTGGACTTAGATTTATTAGCATTTGGAAACATTATTGCGCCGAATCTAGATGACTATTGCAAGTGGCAACATCTGTCTCTTAAACAACAGATTCAAAAAACACCTACAGAAATGATTTTGCCCCACCCGCGGTTACAAGAGCGCGCTTTTGTTTTAGGCCCTTTGATGGACCTAGCCCCAGATTGGCGCCACCCCGTACTTAGGCTGACGGTTCGCGAAATGTTTAGGCGTTTACCGCAAGCTGATCGTGATGCTCTGCAACCATTGGCAGAGCCATAAACACGCATTTCACCCTTGCGTTTATCTAAGTTCACTCCTAAGTACTAAGCTTATTTATCGGTGCAGGAGAATCGCCATGGCGCGTGTCACAGTTGAAGATTGTGTAGATAAAGTTCCAAACCGTTTTGACCTAGTCATGCTGGCGGCCCACCGGGCCCGCGAGATTGCTAGTGGTTCACCGGTAACCGTTGATCGCGATAATGATAAAAATCCTGTTGTTTCTTTGCGCGAGATTGCCGATGAAACTCAGATGGTTGGTGATTTGTTGGAGCGTTTGATTGAGAGTAATCAAACTCAAATTGAAATTGATGAGCCGGAAGAAGATTCTATGGCTTTGTTAATGGGTGGTGAGCCAGATAAGCCTGCTGAAGACGATTTGAATGATGAGAAATTGTTACGTGCTTTGATGGAAGCTCAGGGCCAGCGTTAAGGAAGTGAGTGGATGAGCACTGCCGATGATCTTATCGGTCTAATCCGTGCGTATAATCCGTTAACTGACGCTAAACTTATAACACAAGCTTACGATTTTTGTTGCGAGATGCATGAAGGGCAGATCCGCCGTTCGGGGGAGCCTTATTATACTCATCCGGTAGCTGTGGCATGTCTGTTAGCCGATCAGCAACTAGATGACGCGTCAATTATTACGGCTCTTCTGCATGATACGATTGAAGATACAAAAGCCAAATACACTGATGTTGAGGAGCTGTTCACCCATGAAATAGCTGAGCTAGTGGATGGTGTGACTAAACTAACCAATCTGCAGCTATCTTCAACAGTTACTAAGCAGGCTGAAAATTTTCGAAAATTGATTATGGCTACGTCGAAAGACATTCGCGTCACTTTGGTCAAATTGGCAGATCGTTTGCATAACATGCGTACGATCCGGTCTATGCCTCCAGAAAAACAGCAGCAAAAAGCTCGTGAGACGATGGATGTATATGCCCCGCTTGCTGGTAGGATGGGAATGCATTGGCTTCGTGAAGAGCTTGAAGATCTTGCGTTTCAGGTGCTGAATCCTGAGGGTCGTCAGTCCATCATTCGCCGCTTCATAAAATTGCAGAATGAAACTGGAGATGTGATTGAACAGATAAACGGAGATTTGCATGAAGAGATGTCGAGAGAAGGTATTTTGGCTGAAATACAAGGCCGCGCCAAAAAACCTTATTCTATTTGGCGCAAAATGCAGACGAAGGAGCTATCGTTCTCCCGTCTATCTGATATTTATGGATTTCGTGTGATTGTGGATGATGAAACCGATTGTTATCGTGTTCTTGGGATAATTCACCAACGTTGGCGCGCTGTGCCTGGTCGCTTTAAAGATTATATCAGCCAGCCTAAAACTAATGGATATCGTGGAATCCATACTACTGTCTCCGGTCGTAATGCGCGTCGTGTTGAGGTGCAAATCCGCTCTAAGGCGATGCATCAAGTTGCAGAAAAAGGGGCTGCAGCGACATGGTCATATCGTGATGGCGCGCGGGTTGAAAATCCTTTTGCGCGCGATCCATCGGCTTGGATTGCATCCCTGACTGAACGATTTGGGCCTGATGGTGACGACGGTGAGTTTTTTGAGGCTTTTAAGCTAGAAATGTATACCGATCAGGTGTTTTGTTTTACGCCAAAGGGCGAAGTCATCAAGCTACCTCGTGGTGCGACACCCATCGACTTTGCTTATGCTATCCATACTCGGATTGGGTCAGCTTGCGTATCGGCGAAGGTCGATGGGATCCGAGTACCTTTATGGACGCGCTTGCGCAATGGACAATCTGTGGAAGTAATCACCGCAGAGGGTCAAACCCCGCCGGCGAGCTGGATTGATATTGCAGCCACTGGGCGAGCTAAAACTGCTATACGCCGTAGCCTGCGTGAAGTGGACCGTGAAAAATTTATTAACCTAGGGCGTGAATTTGCTCGAGTTGCGTTTGAAAATGTAAATAAAAAAGCTACGGATAGAGCTTTAAGTACGGCCGCAAAACATTATGGTCTGCCCAATGCAGATGAGCTTTTAGCGCGTCTCGGCAGTGCTGAAATAGCTGCCCGTGAAGTAGTCGCTGAGCTTTATCCCAATCTTAAAGTGCGCTCTACTGACGTGGTGGACGCTGCTCTTGCAGTGATCGGGTTAAGCCCGGGACAAAATTTTGCGCATGCTGTTTGTTGCCATCCGCTGCCTGGTGAACGGATTGTTGGAATAACATTCCGTGGTCGAGGTGTTGCAGTGCATACGATCGATTGCCCGAACCTTTTGCATTATGAGCAGCAAATGGACCGTTGGTTAGATTTAGCTTGGCATGACGGCCAACATGCTGCGACCCACCCGGTGCGTATCGAGGTGACCATCCGGAATGGAGCGGGGGTTATGGGTCATATCTGCACTTTAATCGGTGATCAGAAAGCGAATATCGCAGATATGCATTTTGTAGATCGTAAGCCGGATTATTTTAAATTGATTATTAATTTAGAATTGCGCGACGTGTCACAATTACACATGGTGTTGACAGCGTTAGAAGCAGAGAATGATGTGGCAGAAGTCAGTCGATATCGTGATCAGGAGGTTGGCCAAGGTGTCGCCTCGCTCGATGGTGAATGGGACAAACTTAGTGTTTAGACGTCGCGACAGACGTGGATTAGTCAGAGCTGTTTGGGAAGTGATATATCCCAAAGGCGGCTGGAACCGTGCTTATCTTTATGTTAAACACCGTTTGCAACGATTGCCTGGGACACCAGAACAAATTGCCCGAGGAATAGCTATCGGGGTCTTTACGGCCTTTAGTCCTTTTTATGGCCTACATTTTGTTGTTGCTGGTCTTCTAGCTGTTTTGCTTAGAGCCAACGTATTAGCGTCATTACTTGGGACATTTTTTGGTAACCCACTTACTTATATCCCGATTGGGGCTGTTGCTTTGGGCACCGGCTACTCGCTGCTTGGGAAGGGGCTGGATAGTGAGTTTCACATTGGTTTTGGCCAGATGTTTTTGCGTGCCCTGTCCGAGCTTTGGTATAATTTTAAAGTATTATTTACTGTAGATCCTGGGGACTGGACTTATTTAGTAGAGTTTTGGGACACTTTGTTTTTTCCCTGGCTTGTGGGTGGGCTGCCACCAGGAATAATTTCAGGTCTTGTCGCCTATTATATTTCGGTGCCGACAATACGCGCCTACAAAAACCGCAGAAAAGGTTTGTTAGCAGCTAAGTTGGCAGAGCTGCGTAAAAAAGCCCTACTCAAGCGTGACCAAGATACAAGGCACTGATCCAGTTATAGAAAGAAATTTTGATGAGACAAAAACAACGTCTTGGCGTCAATATTGACCATGTTGCAACTTTACGAAATGCACGAGGTGGGGCTAATCCTGATCCAATACGGGCGGCTTTGATGGCTGAGGCCGCTGGTGCCGATGGCATCACGGCGCATTTACGCGAAGATCGACGTCATATTGAGGATGACGATATTGAGGCTTTAATGGCTACTTTGTCAACGCCGCTTAATTTTGAGATGGCGGCCACAGCAAAGATGCAAGATATTGCACTGCGGCTCAAACCTCCTGCTATATGTATAGTACCAGAGAAACGTGAAGAGCGCACCACAGAAGGTGGGTTAGAAATTGTAGCGGACAAAAGTAGGTTAACAGATTTTATTCTGCCATTGTCGGAGGTGGGCTGTCGTGTGTCACTCTTCGTAGGCGCCGATGAACATCAGTTGGAGGCTTGTGTTGATGTGGGGGCTGCTGTGGTTGAGCTGCACACGGGCGCATACTCCAATTTTCATGCTAAGGGGGATGCTATGGCGACAGCACAGGAGCTGAAACGGATAATGCGCTGTGCGGCTTTTGCTGATGAACTTGGGCTTGAGGTGCATGCTGGCCATGGTCTGACATTTGGCAATGTGGGGCCTATCGCAGCTTTGCCAGAGATAGTAGAACTAAACATTGGCCATTTTCTGATTGGTGAGGCGGTATTCATGGGCCTCAAGCCTGCGATCATGGAAATGCGCCGTCTGATGCGGCAAGCCCGCGAATGATCTTAGGGATAGGTACTGACCTAGCAAATATCGAGCGGATTCAAGGTACCTTGGATCGATTTGGCGATAGGTTCAAAAACCGGGTATTTACGAAAATTGAGCAACACAAGTCAGAATCTCGCAAGGATATTGCCGGTACTTATGCTAAACGTTGGGCCGCGAAAGAAGCCTGCTCTAAAGCTCTAGCTACTGGACTTGCCATGGGTATAAGCTGGAAAGACATGGCTGTGAGCAATATGCGCAGTGGCCAGCCGATGATGGCTCTCACTGGCCGGGCAGCGGAGCGTTTGGTGCAGATAACACCTGAAGGACATACCGCTTTTATCCATTGCACCCTGACCGATGATTACCCTTGGGCACAGGCATTTGTAGTGATCGAAGCTCGGCTGGACGTAACGGGCAAAGCTGCAAGCCCAACTTGACTCTGGACTGCAAGCCCCTCACATAAACCTAAATTAGATTTTGGGGATGATATGGACGTAGTTGAGGAAAAAGGTTTTATGACAAGTGCCGTTGAAACTATAAAAACGGTGTTCTACGCACTTTTGATAGCCGGTGTGTTTCGCACCTTGTTTTTTCAGCCTTTTTGGATTCCGTCAGGCTCAATGAAAGATACTTTGTTGATTGGGGATTTTCTTTTTGTGAATAAAATGGCTTATGGCTATTCATATGCGTCATGCCCTAAAATCCAGATACCCCGTTTTGGAATAGATATTGATGCAGATGATTTCTGTGGATTTCTCAAGGATCGTGATACGCGTATTTTGGGTGGAGACCCTCAGCGTGGCGATGTGGTGGTATTCCGTCATCCGGTGACAGGTTCAGATTATATAAAGCGGCTGATTGGGTTGCCGGGCGATAAAATTCAAATGCAAGGTGGAATTTTAAATATTAACAGTATTCCGGTCGAAATAAAAGCAGTGGAAGACTTTGTTGAGGTTTATGAACCGCAAGGGTCACAACGCAATCGCCCAATCTGCGCTAATGGTGCGGTTGGTCTTGGGGCAGATTGTATTAAGAAAAAACATATAGAGACCCTGCCAAATGGCGTGTCTCATGGTATTTTAGATACGATTGACCAAAACGCAATGAAGCTGGGCGGTAGGATAAATGTTGACAGCACAAAAGTATATTCTGTGCCTGAGGCCCATTTCTTTTTTATGGGTGATAATCGAGATAACTCCTCTGACAGTAGAGTGCCACAGTCTATTGGAGGTGTTGGGTTTGTACCAATGAAAGATATTGTCGGTCGTGCGGACCGTATTTTATTTTCGTCGGCTGGTAGCTCAATTCTTGCTTTCTGGACTTGGCGTAGTGATCGCTATTTTAAGGCTGTCAATTAGATGATCCTGTCGAAGCAATTCCTGAAATGATTAAGCTGTCCGCTGATCTACGCCAGTTCTCTGCTGAAATCGGATATGAATTCAAAGATCCTGGGCTGCTTATTACTGCATTAACACATTCAAGTATTTCTTCTACCACCCGTTCTGACAATGAACGGTTAGAGTTTTTAGGTGACCGTGTCTTAGGTTTGGTGATGGCGCAGGCCTTGCTAGATATCGATACTAAAGCTAGCGAAGGCCAACTGGCCCCACGGTTTAATGCGTTGGTACGTAAAGAAACATGTGCAGATGTTGCGCGATCTATTGGTGTCGGTGATATGTTGAAGTTGGGGCGCTCTGAGATGATAAGTGGTGGGCGCCGCAAAGAAGCTTTGCTGGGCGATGCGATGGAAGCATTGATTGCCGCAGTATATCGTGATGGTGGTTTCACTGCAGCACAAAGCTTGATATTAAGGCTTTGGAATACACGGATCACATCGGTAAAGGCTGATGCTCGCGATCCAAAGACGGCCTTGCAAGAGTGGGCGCAAGCTAGAAAAGGCTTACCACCGATATATGTTGAGTTGTCCCGTTCTGGTCCGGATCATGCGCCACTGTTTGAGATAGAAGTACAATTATATTCTGGCGAAGTAGCGCAAGCTAAAGCTGGATCAAAACGTCAGGCTGAACAAGCCGCGGCACAACAAATGTTGGAAAGGCTAGGAGTATGACTACACGCGCTGGATTTGTGGCTTTAATCGGGGAACCAAACGCAGGTAAATCAACTCTGCTCAACCGCATGGTTGGAGCAAAAGTATCGATTGTTACCCATAAGGTGCAAACTACCCGTGCGCGAATTCGCGGTGTTGCAATAGAGGGAGATGCACAAATCGTATTTGTTGATACTCCTGGTATTTTTCGTCCAAAGCGCCGGCTAGATCGTGCGATGGTTAAATCGGCATGGGGTGGTGCTGCGGATGCCGATCTAACTGTTTTCTTGATTGAGGCTCACCGTGGTGTGACCGAAGGCGTTGATGGGATTATGGAGGCGCTGAAAGACCTTCCTAAAGGCAAGTCGATCGCGCTGGCTATCAATAAAATTGACAAAGTACACGCTGAAGAATTGCTGGCGCTGACCAAGGCTATGAATGTGGCTTTTGACTTCGTCGAAACATTTTTGATTTCAGCTGAAAAAGGCCATGGTTGTGACGCTCTGAAAACATGGATTGCAGGTCAGGTGCCTGAGGGGCCCTGGCTCTATCCTGAAGACCAGATTGCGGATTTACCACTACGTATGCTGGCCGCTGAAACTACACGCGAAAAGCTTACATTGCGGTTGCATCAAGAATTACCCTACCAGCTGACGGTGGAAACTGAAGCTTGGGAAGAGCGCAAAGATGGGTCATGCAAAATTGATCAGATAATCTATGTGATGCGCGATGGCCATAAGGGTATTGTTTTGGGTAAAGGTGGTGAATCAATCAAAGCTGTCTCCACCCAAGCTCGTGCAGAATTGGAAGTGTTTTTGGGCCGGAAGGTACATCTGTTCTTGCAAGTTAAGGTCCGTCCTAATTGGTTGGAAGAAAAAGAGCGTTACATGGAAATGGGCCTGGATTTTCGCGATGGGAACGAATGATCCGGTTAACAAGTGATGTATGGGTTTCAGCCTATCTGACTCGCCTGCGCCTCGTCGATATTCAAGCCTTTGTAGTGGTGCGTGGTGACGGAACTGCTGGTGCCGTGTTGGTGAAGCTAAACACTCTGGACGGTAAGGGCCGAGTGTTTCAACGTTCGTTTGATTTGGCAACCGGTGCGCGCAATTGGATCGAGTTGATCTGTGGAGATGAGCCTGCACTTGATGCGGCCAT
>JAVLEV010000025.1:0-16944 GCA_031920365.1 Planktomarina sp.
AAAATGGTGTTGGCCCGATGGGATTATGGACGCCAATGAAATCCAATCTCACATACGAGAAAATCTCAAAGATAAGAGCGTTGATGACAATATTATCTTGTGAAAAATTTACGAAAATCGCCACCAATCCGTCATTATTTATCCTTCAGAAGAAAGTGCCAAAACTGAATTGGCAAAAAGGTTGGCAAAGCGGACCGACGATATCAGACAAGGCGGAATAAAGTTACTTGAAGAATACACGGGCCCAGTTTTAGCTCAGATGACAGATATTTGATAATTTCGCTCGCACAACAGAGCAAGCTGCTTAGTTAAATGTTTGCCAGTACATGAAAAAAGCAAGTGACGGCTGTTTGTGATATGCTCCCCAAAAGTAGGCGTTTCAACTTACATCAATGCACATCAGCAATAAGTCTGATTATAAACCAAGTTTAGTTTCAATAAAAATCAATAATTTTCAGTCTCAAAGATTTCTAGCAGTATGAGCCTCAATAAGGTCTGCAACGCTTACGGCCATCAGCGGTTTTTCAATATCCTCCGCTTTGACAGCCATTAGAAGTTCGTCAGTGATAACTCGGTAAACTTTTGATGCTCGCTGCAAATCACCACTAAAAGCATCCCTGACCTGCTCTATTTGTTGGTCAGAAAATTCACAATAAAAGAGTTCTTGCTCGTAGGTTGAAGTGGACACTTCTAAAGGGCCCCGCATGTCATTATAGACAGTTTCATTAGTCATAATTTACTCCACAGGCTTGTTTGAAAAACCAAACACTTCGGTCCAGTCGTCAGGTTGTTTCTCTAAAAAAGATTCTACCTCTTCCCACCCTAGTTCGTCTGGGTTTTCCAAAATACCCTCATATTCATTTCCCACAAAAAGTTCGTAGTGATCTGCCTTTTTGTTGGAAACACCATAGCAACTCACAACATTACCTTCAGAATTTTTAAAAGTATGCTTTACGCCAGCAGCCCGAAGTTCATTGTACTGGAGACTGTATGAAGCCTCGATATCAGTCATGAGTAACCTCCTATTTTGTTAAAGATAGCCAAGCCAACTAATAAAAAATATCACAAACAAGTTTCGCCGCAAGGTCAAAGCCAAAGAGTTTACACATCATAGCTCTCATGATCATCACAGAATGTCATTATGCCGATAAAACTGTTCGTAAATATACGTAAAATAGAGTAAAACAAACTACAGAAATCTAATGCGAGGGCTTGGCAAAGCTATAAAAACGTGGCTGAATATAAAGGTTCCCATAAACCTACAGTGGGGCATACGGGAGACAGGCCATGTGCCCCAAAGCAATAATAGTTGGTGGCGGTATCGGTGGTTTAAGCGCCGCCATTTGCCTGCGTCTAATCGGTTGGCAAGTTCGCGTTTTAGAGCAAGCTCCAAAAATATCTGAAGTCGGCGCAGGCGTTCAAATTAGCCCCAATGGCGTTAAGGTCCTTGAAGAGATGGATGTTATGCCATTGCTAGAATCTAGCCTTTTTGAGCCAGACGCCATTGAAATTCTAATGGGCGTATCCGGTAGAAAATTGATTAATCTGCCCATGAAAGAAGCCGCTGTGCATCGCTGGGGCGCGCGTTATATTCAGATTCACCGGGCTGATTTGATTGCGGGCTTAACAGCTCGGTTAGCAAAATTAGCACCAGATACTGTTCAAGTTGGCGCACAGGTAGCATCTTACACCCACCATACGAATGGAGTTCGAGTGTTTTTAAAGGATGGCACTATCGAAGACGCAGATTTGGCGATTGGAGCAGATGGAATTCATTCCACCATTCGCAACCAAATGCTTGGGCCAGATGCTCCCCATTTTACCGGAAACATAGCGTGGCGCGCTTTGGTTCCCGCGGAGCGGCTTGGAAAGCTAGCGCCGCCAGCGACCGGCTGTATCTGGGTCGGGTGTGGCAAACATGCGGTCACCACGCGTGTCAGAGCTGGCGAATTGGTAAATTTTATTGGCGTTGTGGAGCGTTCAGATTGGAAAAAAGAGAGTTGGCAAACCGAAGGCAGTAAGCAAGACGCCTTGACTGATTTTGTCGGCTGGGATCAACGTCTCTTAAGCGTTATCCAACATGCAAAGACACTTCACAAATGGGCCTTGTTTGATCGGCCACCCCTACCCTATTGGCATGAAAAACATGTTGTTTTGCTTGGCGACGCAGCCCATCCAATGTTGCCCTCAATGGCCCAAGGAGCTGTGCAATCAATTGAGGATGCCTACATGTTAGCGCAATGCCTTAAAGAGGCCAAGGACGACGGCATTCCAAGAGCAATTGCTAACTACTTTGACGAACGTATTAAACGGGTAACAAAGGTGCAGCGAGTCTCAGCCCAAAATTTACGGCTATTTCACAAATCTTCATCGCCGGCGCAAATACTATCTTATGCTCCGATATGGCTTGCTGGAAAGTTGGCTCCAGGTTTAGTTCAAAAGCGAAATGATTGGCTTTATAGCAAAGTGTTTGAGCCACTCACGCCACCCAAACTGAATTAATCCCCAACAATAGAGTTTTATATCATTACTGATCCAGCTGATAACTAATTTTTAAATATAAGAGTGAGCATACCCTGCCAATGACGTGCGTTTATTAGGTGGGTAAAAAATCCGTGAGCACATACCTTAACGCCGCGGCCACCTGTTGGGGCGTTTCGGCGACTACAAGTGCGGCGGCATCCACCTCTTTCAGCGCATGTTGATTATCAGCCCCATGCATGACAATCAAAGATTTGCCCAAAGCCGCAGCATAGCCTGCGTCAAAGGCTGCGTTCCATTGTTTGTATTTATTACCAAATCGCACCACAATAACATCTGCTTGTTCAATGCCGTTGCGAGTACGGATAGCATTCAACCGGGCACCTTTGTGATCGTGCCAAAACTTATCAACCTCTAGGCCCAAGATTACTGCACCACAATCATCGCTAGCCCCGTGATCTGTAACCGGACCATCGAATTTTATGTTTAGGTCTACACAAGCGGTAATGATCTGATTACGCCAGTCAGTATGAATTTCACCAGATAGATAAACACGCATAATTTTTTTCCTATTTTGAAGTTGATTTTCAATCTTTAGCTAATAACCTGTTGGTAATAGGCTTGGCACCAACATCAAAACACTGACAAAGTCAGACCCGCATTAATACGCCAAGATCGGCCACATTTGTACCAGTACCCCCAGTAATCAGTAAAGCCTTAGCTGCCTTTAATGCAGAATATGCATCATTATTGGCCAGACGTTGTTTTGGATCAATTCCTACAGATATCATAGCAGATATACTAGTTTCGCAAACGACACCGCCAGCAGCATCCGTAGGCCCATCGCGGCCATCCGTCCCAGCCTGTAAATAAAGCCAGGGTCCTTGCCAGTTTTCATACTCTGCTAGAAGTGCAACCCGAAGAGCTAATTCTTGATTGCGGCCACCGCGCCCGTTACCGGTCAGTTTAACAGTAGTTTCGCCACCAAATAGATGTATGCCAGGCCCCGCGGCGACCACCCTGGCTGCAGCCTGCGCTACATCCCCTACTAATGGCATCTGATGCACCTTTGCTTCTGGCATCACTTTGGCCATCGCCGCCAAACTAAGACCGTTGGAGCCAATTAAGATATTCTTAGCCACAGGAAAATCAATAACTTTCTCATGCCGCTCTAAAGCAGTTTTAACTGCTGTAGGAATTTGGTCCCATAGACCCAAGGTCCGAAGCGCAGCGCACGCTTGGAGACGAGTACCGATAGGCGAAACAGTTGGACCGCTAGCGACAGCGCGCAGATCATCGCCAATCACATCAGACAGGATTAGGCTCGTTACTGAGCTTGGCGAAGCATAGCGCAAGATGCCACCACCTTTTAGTAAGGATATCTGTTGACGAATGAGGTTCATGACCTCAATATCCGCGCCACTCGCAAGTAATAGCTTATTAAGGTTAATCTTATCTTTTAACGAGATTCCAACAATGGGGGCGGGCAATAGCGCAGAGCCACCACCAGAAATAAGACAAAGAACCGGCCGCTTGGCCATTGAGGCTCTCTTCAAAGCAGAAATCACAGCTAACCCCGCCTTCAGACCTATTTGATCAGGAATTGGATGTGCCGCCGCAAACACCTGCGCTCTTGGCAGATTAACTGCATTTTCAGGGTTGGTAACCACCAATGTCTCCGGAAGATCGCCCAATACAGACTGCGCTGCCTTGGCCATGCTAACCGCCGCTTTACCTACGGCTATCAAGGTTGGGGCTTGATCAAATATTGGCAAAGCCTTGTAGACCGCCACTGCCGGCTCAGCGGCAGCGACACCAGTTAAAAATGCTTTTAAGGCTTGTTCGTAATAACGGTGAATCATGCACAGCCTCTCGAGTTGAGGTTAGATTATCTAAAGAAAAGAATAATGAACATATGCCCTTAAAAGTATCGCTTCAAACCGCCTTAGTCTAAAAAATCATCGCTTTAGGTCAGGCGAAACAGTCTAGATAGTAAAATCATCATAAAAATAGTGTTACGATCGAAGAATTTGTGCAGAATGCCGCTGTAGTTAACACATTAGGATAAAATATGAGTATATTTGATGAAGATTTATTTTTAAAGGGATTGGACCAACGTAAAGGCACACTTGGCAAAGAGTATGTGACTGCCAATCTTGCCGCAGCAGATGACTTCACCCGTCCGTTTCAAGAAGCTATGACAGCTTGGTGCTGGGGCTTTGGGTGGGGAGATGATGTAATCGATGCCAAAACTAGATCGATGATGAACCTTTCGATGATCGGGGCGTTAGGAAAAATGCATGAATGGGAATTGCATTGTAAAGGAGCAATTAAAAATGGAGTCTCCGTAGAAGAAATTCGCGCCATCATCCATGTGATTGGGATCTACTGCGGCGTCCCACAATCATTGGAGTGTTTCCGATCAGCCCGCAAGGTACTGACGGAAGCAGGCCTACTTGAATAAAAATTGGAGTTTAAGCCCTTCCGTGGCGGAAGCCTTGCAAAGGTGCCTCAAACTTGGGAAGAAATAGCTGAACTATGTAGCTGAGGTTACTTATGACTAATCACCACTACCCGCATCTGTTTGAACCCCTAGACTTGGGATTCACCCAGTTAAAAAACCGCGTGGTTATGGGCTCGATGCACCTTGGCTTAGAAGAAGCCGAAAACGGTTTTGAGCGGATGGCGGCTTTTTACGCTGAACGGGCAGAAGGTGGGGTGGCCTTGATTGTGACTGGGGGAATTGGTCCTAATGCCGAAGGCGGGGTAAGCCAAGGCGCTGCGGTAATGACTACGCCCGAGAACGCCGCTGAGCATCGCATTGTAACGAGTGCGGTGCACGCTGCCGGTGGTAAAATTGCTATGCAGATACTCCACACAGGGCGTTATGCCTATAACCCTGACGCTGTGGCCCCCTCACCTATTCAGGCCCCAATTAACGTAGTTAAACCGAAAGAGTTAGACGAATTAGGAATCCAAAAACAAATCACAGATTTTGTGCGCGCGGCTACCTTGGCTCAGTCAGCAGGTTACGACGGAGTCGAAATAATGGGATCAGAGGGTTATTTACTTAATCAATTTATAGCCTTGCGAACTAATCACCGTGATGATGAATGGGGTGGTAGCTATGAAAACCGCATCAGACTGGCAGTTGAAATTGTGCACCAAGTTCGCCAAGCGGTTGGCAAAAATTTCATAATTATCTATCGATTATCAATGATTGATTTGGTGGATGGTGGATCAACGATCGAAGAGGTCATCCATCTGGGCAAAGAAATTGCCGCTGCTGGAGCTACAATTTTTAATACTGGAATTGGGTGGCATGAAGCACGAATTCCCACAATCGCCACCTCTGTACCTCGCGCAGCTTATACTTGGGTGAGTGCACGCGTCCGAGCTGAAATGCCAATTCCTGTGATTACCTCAAATAGGATCAACACACCTGACGTGGCCGAATTAGTGATCGAGCGTGGTGACGCAGATATGGTTTCTATGGCCAGGCCATTCCTAGCAGACGCAAATTTTGTGGCAAAAGCAGCTGCAGGTAAAGACAATGAGATTAATACCTGTATTGGGTGTAATCAGGCCTGTTTAGACGCAATTTTTAACGGTAGAATAACCTCTTGTTTGGTTAATCCCTTTGCTTGCAATGAAACAGAAATGCAGCTTCGTCCAGTTACTAAAGTGAAAACCATTGCCGTGGTTGGTGCAGGCCCAGCGGGGCTTGCTGCAGCCACAACTGCCGCTCGCCGCGGTCATGCAGTCACACTTTTTGACACGGCCAAGGAAATTGGTGGGCAATTTAACATAGCAAAAAAAATCCCAGGCAAAGAAGAATTTAACGAAACCATCCGTTATTTTAAAAAGGAAATCTTACTAAGTGGGGTCACGCTTACCTTAGGGCGTAAGGTACTACCTCAAGATCTTCTAAATTTCGATGAAGTAATTTTAGCGACTGGTGTTAGACCACGCATGCCTGCAATACAAGGAATAGATCACCCAAAGGTTTTAGGTTATCTGGAAGTCGTACGTGGGGCCCCCGTCGGAAAATCTGTAGCTGTGATAGGCGCAGGCGGGATTGGTTTCGATATAAGCGAATTTCTGATCCACAGCGGTCCTTCTGCGAGCCAGGACATACCTACGTTCATGAAGGAATGGGGCATTGATATGACTTTCACTGCCCGCGGTGGTGTAGAGGGAATGGTAGCCGATTTTGCACCACCAGCTCGGGAAGTCTATCTGCTTCAACGCAAAACAAAAAAAGTTGGTGCTGGTTTGGGCAAAACTACCGGCTGGATTCACCGTATCAACCTGACCAAACGCGGCGTACAAATGATAGCAGGTGTATCGTATGAAAAAATTGATGATGAGGGACTACATATTATCGTAAACGGTGACACCAGAGTTTTGCCTGTCGATAATGTTATCATCTGCGCGGGCCAAGACCCAGAGCGCAGCTTGGCAGAGCATCTCCCAGAAGCCTATTTGATTGGTGGGGCGGACGTAGCAGCCGAGTTGGATGCACGCAGGGCAATTGACCAGGGGACCCGCTTGGCCCTAAAACTTTAGGTTAAACTTGAGGCTCGCAGTTCATTAATCGTTAATCCAGGTGTAATTGCTTCAGCAGCAACGTTGAGATCAAGTACAGCACCCGTTGGGCTGGCCAAGGCGCGTTGGAACGCAGCTGAAAACTCTATCGTTGTCTCAACCCGTTCCGCGTGACAGCCATAGGCTTCAGCCAAAGCTACAAAATCAGGATTTACGATATCGGTCCCACTGACCCTTATAGGGTATTGTTTTTCTTGATGCATACGAATGGTCCCATAGGTACCATTGTTAATAATTAAAACGATTGGGCGTGCATCAGATTGCAGCGCTGTTCCTAATTCCTGACAATTCATTTGAAAATCACCGTCGCCCGCAAAACAAACAACACAACGATCAGGGTATTCAATTTTAGCAGCAATAGCTGCAGGTAGACCATATCCCATGGCGCCAGACTGCGGAGCTAGCAACCGTTGTTTAGCAGAAAACTGCATAAACTTATTAGGCCAAATTGCAAAGTTTCCCGCACCATTAGTCACAATTGCATCATGAGGTAATAGCTCTTGCACCACCGCCGTCACCTTCCCCATATCAACAGGGCTTGGCTGTGGCTTAGCTTTCTGGGCAATCTCAAACCCTGCTCGGGCTGCTGCCACCCAAGTGGTATCCACCTTCATCTCACAGCAGGCAAGTCGATCATGCAGGCTTTGTAAGACGGCACTTGGGCTGCATATCATAGCTAAATCTGGAGATACATATTTATAAAATTCATCGCCAGACCTATGAGTTTGTACAATCCATTGTCCTGAGCGCTCTAGGCCAAATAAAGTGAAGGCATCAGTGGTCATCTCACCAAATCTAAGATTCACCGCCAAGACTACATCCGCCTCCCGAAGAATGCGTTTCGTGTTAGCAGTCATGCCTACACCAGCTTCACCTACATATAGAGGGTCAGTATTATCAAATAAATCATGGTAGCGAAACGCTGTGACGACCGGAATATTAGCTTCATATGCACAATCATGCAGCGCCTCTCTATCTAGGTCAGTCCAGCCTCCACCACCCACCATTATCACAGGGCGCTGTGCAACTTGCATTTTTTTAGACAACTGCAAGACGTCAACAGGCATAGCACCACCCAGAGGGATATTTATTTTTTGTTGCGGGATCTGAATATCAGAAATTTGTGTAAGAATATCTTCTGGTAAAGCCACGACAACAGGTCCAGGACGGCCAGAAATAGCCATTGACCAAGCCCGGCGAATAATATCGGCTGTACGGCTCACATCGTTGATTTCAGTGGCATATTTTGCAATTGGACCAAAAACTTTTCGATAATCCAGCTCTTGAAACGCTTCACGGCCCTGATGTTCCAAACCCACTTGCCCAACAAATAGTATCATCGGCGTCGATGCCTGCATAGCAGTATGCACGCCTATGCTGGCATTTGTAGCACCAGGACCACGGGTAACAAAACAAAGCCCAACCTCGCCAGTAAGTTTTGCCCAAGCCTCCGCCATAAAGGCCGCACCCCCTTCGTTACGGCATCCAGTGAAGATGAAGTCAGTAGCATCGCAAAAGGCATCTAAGACCGCCAAAAAGCTTTCGCCAGGCACGCCAAAACCACGGCGAGCGCCCAGTTCTATCAAGGTTTTAACAACGGCTTGGCCGCCAGACATACGTGACATGTAGAACTCGCTCCTCGGACTATTGGATCTTTTTACGCAGATTATGCGCGTGCGGCTAGTCCGTTGCCCAGCTTGGCCAACAAAATTTTCTACTAAATGATCCTTAACGCATTATCGATAGGTGGTTTTATCCGTGGCCGCGATCACTTTTTTGCCGTACTCAGCGTCAAAATTGCCAATCTAACGTTTTCTTGCCACCTAGACTATGACAGGCTACTCAGAAATGGGGGCCCTATGGAAGCAGATTTTGTAATTATTGGATCGGGCTCAGCGGGTTCGGCCATGGCTTCCCGCCTTTCTGAGGACGGTAAATATTCTATTTTAGTGTTGGAATACGGCGGCACAGATGCCGGACCACTGATACAAATGCCCGGCGCTCTATCATACCCAATGAATATGGCGCGCTATGATTGGGGCTATTTCTCCGAACCAGAGCCGTACCTAGACGGCCGCAAATTAGCTTGCCCACGCGGCAAGGTCATCGGGGGCTCCTCTTCAATTAATGGTATGGTCTATGTCCGTGGCCATGCGAGCGATTACGATCACTGGGCAGAAACTGGTGCCGATGGCTGGTCATATGCAGATGTACTGCCCTACTTTTTAAAAATGGAAAACTGGCATGACGGCGGCCAGGGCGGCGACCCTAATTGGAGAGGCCATAGTGGACCTTTACACGTCACTAGAGGCAAGCGCGACATTCCTCTGCATCAAGCCTTTGTCGAAGCCGGTCGCCAGGCCGGGTTTGAGGTCACAAAGGATTATAACGGTGAACAACAAGAGGGCTTTTCACCAATGGAGCAAACGGTTTGGAAAGGCCAACGTTGGTCTGCTGCCAATGCCTATCTTAAGCCCGCTTTAAAGAGGCCCAATCTTGAGGTGTACAAATGCTTGGCGCGGCGCATCGTAATCGAAGATGGCCATGCTGTAGGAGTTGAGGTTCAACGAGGCCAAACTATTTCTGTAGTGAGGGCGCACCGTGAGGTAATTGTGGCCGCCTCTGCCATCAATTCACCCAAAATCTTGATGCTGTCTGGAATTGGACCAGCAGTGCATCTGAAAGAAATGGGGATTAAAATCATAGCAGACCGTCCAGGTGTAGGGCAAAACCTTCAAGACCACCTAGAACTCTACATCCAACAAGCCTGTCTGCAACCAATAACCCTATTTAAATATTGGAACCTGTTTGGCAAAATGCGTGTAGGGCTGGAGTGGTTACTAAAAAAGACGGGGCCAGGGTCATCGAATGCCTTTGAATCCTGCGCATTTTTGCGCTCAAAGCCCGGTATAAAATATCCGGACATCCAATATCACTTTTTGCCAATTGCAGTACGTTACGATGGGCAAGCCGCAGCAGAAGGACACGGTTTTCAGGCACATGTAGGACCAATGCGCTCAACATCACGCGGAACAGTCACTCTCCGCTCGGCTGATCCAGCAAAGGATCCAAAGATCCTTTTCAACTATATGTCAGACCCCAATGACTGGGCCGACTTTCGCCATTGTATCCGCCTGACTAGATCAATTTTTGGACAGTCAGCCTTTGATCCCTTTCGCGGCAAAGAAATCCAACCTGGTAAAAATGTGCAAAGTGATGCCGAACTGAATGCGTTTATAAACGATCACGTAGAAAGTGCCTATCACCCCTGTGGGACCTGTAAAATTGGTAGGGCCGATGATCCAATGGCGGTGGTTGATCCTGAATGTCGGGTGATTGGAGTTAAAGGACTGCGAGTTGTCGATAGTTCGATCTTTCCACGTATCCCCAATGGTAATCTCAATGGGCCATCCATCATGGTTGGAGAGAAAGCAGCAGATCTGATTCTAGGGCGGCCGAGCCTACCAAAAGATAATCGAGAACCTTGGGTCAACCCACGCTGGCAATCTTCCGACAGGTAGTATCAGACAGATAGCCAGGGCACGGATGCATTTGATGGAAACAAAATTAGAAATGCTTTATCGAACAATTTTGCCCAAAGTCGCTGCGCGTAATTCGGCTTCCGAAACACCACCAGCAGTTTCAACAATCGCCAAACCACCATCGACCACATCCAAAACGCCTAGATTGGTAATAATACGATCTACAACTCCAGCCCCAGTCAGCGGTAAACTACAAGCACGTAGGATTTTGCTTTCTCCCTTTTTGTTGGTGTGATCCATAACCACCACAACGCGACGCACACCGGCCACCAAGTCCATCGCCCCACCCATACCCTTGACTAGCTTTCCAGGAATCATCCAATTTGCCAAATCACCATTCTCAGACACTTCCATCGCACCCAAAATTGCCATAGCTATTTTACCGCCACGGATCATGCCAAAAGAGGTTGCACTATCAAAGTAAGCAGTTTGTGGTAGTTCTGTGATAGTTTGCTTGCCTGCATTGATTAGGTCTGCATCTACCTCATCTTCGGTTGGAAAAGGTCCCATACCGAGCATGCCATTTTCCGACTGCAGCGTAACCTCCACACCCGCAGGGATGTAATTTGAAACTAATGTTGGAATGCCAATCCCAAGGTTAACATAAGTGCCATCTTCTAATTCAAGAGCAGCACGTGCCGCCATTTGATTGCGGTCCCAGCCTTTTGCGTTATTGGACATTATGATGTCCTCACTGTGCGTTGTTCAATCCGTTTTTCATGGGTGCCTTGGATTAATCGGTGCACGTAAATACCAGGCAAATGGATGAGGTCTGGGTCAAGGGTGCCAGTTGGGACAATCTCCTCAACCTCTGCCACACAAATTTTGCCACACATGGCAGCTGGAGGATTGAAATTGCGGGCAGTTTTGCGAAACACCAAATTACCAGTTTCATCAGCCTTCCAAGCTTTTACAATCGATACGTCAGCAAATAATCCCGTTTCAAGAATATAAGTTTCGCCGTTAAAATCCTTATGCTCTTTGCCATCGGCTATTACAGTTCCAACACCTGTTTTGGTGTAAAATCCAGGGATGCCGCAGCCAGCTGCACGCATACGCTCGGCCAATGTACCTTGCGGATTAAATTCGAGCTCCAATTCTCCAGAAAGGTATTGCTGCATAAAGGTATCATTTTCACCAACATATGATGCTATCATCTTCTTAACCTGACGGGTCTGCAGTAAAATACCAATACCAAAATCATCTACTCCTGCATTGTTCGAGGCAAAGGTGAGGTTTTGAGTTCCAGCGGTGCGGATGGCTTGAAGCAAGTTTTCTGGCAAACCACAAAGGCCAAAACCACCCGCTGCTATAAACATTCCATCGAACAATAAGCCACCCAGGGCTTCGCTGGCTGATCCATATATTTTTTTCATAACTGAACTGTCCCATAAGTCTTGTCATGTTTAGAAAACACTGATGGCAGACTGGGTCAAGCCTAGCTTCAATTTTACGGCCGGCCTCTCAATGGAAAACAGAGATTACTACAGAAACGGAATATCTACCAAAGAAGCTTGGACATGTCGTCCGTCTGCACGCCGCAGCGTTACAGTTTCGCCAATCATGCAACTGCGGGAAATCAGGGCATAGCCAATGTTCTTCTGCATTCGAGGCGACCAAACACAATTTGTCATATCCCCAACTTTTTTACCGTTGATCAAAATATCCTCCCAATTGAAAGCTAAGGCATCTGGGGATTCACCTTCCAAAATCAAACCGAGTTGATGCCGCTTCGGGCCTTCAGCATGGATATGACGTAGAGCTTGGATGCCGACCACATCATCTGCCACATCCAGATCAACATACCCCCCCAACCTCACTTCAAAAGGATTTGTATTCTCATCAGTATCAGACCCACAGCTAACCAAGCCGCTCTCAGTTCGTTCCGGCGATGTGGGGCCACCGTTTCCAATCCCATAGGGTTGACCCGCTTCCTTGACTATATTCCAAAGTTCGTCACCTCGACTACCATCACGAAGATAAATCTCAAAACCACTCTGTTTAGACCAACCAGAGCGTTGCACTGCAACAGGTATACCGTTTAGCTCAGTTTCAGAAAACCAAAAGTATTTTAAATCATGGACCCAATCACCAAAAATTGAGGAAACAACTGCTGCAGACTTAGGCCCTTGTACTGCTAATGGGGAAACATCTGGCTCAGTAATTTTCACATTCAAACCACGTTCGGCAGCAATTGCACGCGCCCAAAACCAGATATCGCTGTCTGCAATTGAAAACCAATATAAATCTTCCCGAAGTTTCAACATGATTGGGTCATTTATCAAGGTACCATCATGATTACACATAGGCACATATTTGCCCTGACCAATCTTGCATTTTGATAGATCACGAGGGCTCAGGATTTGTGCAAGTTTCCCCGCGTCGGGCCCCTCGAGCTGGACTTGGCGTTCGACACCGACATCCCACATGACGACACCATTAATCAAATCCCAATATTCTTTTTCCGCATCACCAAAGCTTGCAGGTAAAATCATGCGATTATAGATGGATGCACTTGTGCAACCCTCAGCCATTACTGATTTAAAATATGGAGAAGGCCTCAAACGGGCCGTTGGAAAAACTTGGAACATTATTGCAATCCTGAAAATGTGCTTGAAACTGCTTTAATCCAAATTGAACACTACAATGAGTACCGTCTGCGACAAAAGTAAGGCACTCCACGACACAGAATTATGACCTAGCGTTTACATAATTTTCTGGACATTTAACATCACATCAGAAATTCTATAAATCATGGTAGTTACTACCAAACATTTAGAGGCATTTATCTGCGTTGCGGACCTCGCCAGCCTGGTGCGCACAGGCGAAAGGCTAAGCACCACCCAGCCCATTATAGGTAACCGAATTTCAATTCTAAAAGGTTTAAGAGGCGCGCCGTTATTTGATCGCACTGGAGCAAACGTCCATCTCACGCTAAAAGGAGCAACAGCTTATGAGCCCAGCCTTGCAGCACAGGCAGCCAGTTCAGCAGTAAAAGTTGCGACTGACTTCACCAAAACTAATCGATAAACTTTCTTTATCATGTTAATGATTTCATATAATTTCCCATAATGATTTCAGGTGCAGTATTCTATTTATAACTTGGAGATTTTTATGCAGGAAAAATCTATTCGCCTCGGCGTGGACATTGGCGGCACATTTACAGATGTAGTTTTGGAAAATGGCAAAGAGCTGTTCTCCACTAAGGTCTTGACCACCTACGCCGCCCCAGAGGATGCCATCATTGAGGGGATGCACAGCGTCTGTCAGCAATCTGGTATTGATTCAGTACGGATTAGCCAGATCATTCACGGTACCACTTTGGCCACCAATGCATTGATTGAACGGCGGGGCGCAAAAACGGCACTTATCACCACGGAAGGGTTCCGAGATGTGATCGAGATGCGCACCGAAAGCAGGTTTGAGCAGTATGATCTCAATCTGACCCTGCCCGAGCCCCTGCTGCCCCGCAATTTCCGCTATACCATCAAGGAACGAATGCAGGCTGACGGCCAGGTACTCAAACCCTTACACCATTCTGACATTGAAACCTTGATTGATGAGATTAAAGCAGCGGGTTTTGAAAGCGTGGCTGTGGGGTTATTGCACTCCTATGTGAATGACGCCCATGAGCGGCTGATTGCTGAGGTCTTGGCCGAGCGGATGCCTCAGGCCATGGTATCACTGTCATCGCAAGTCAGCCCTCAAATGCGTGAATATGAGCGTTTCAACACGACAATTGCCAATGCCTATATCAAACCCTTGATGAAATCCTACCTTGACCGCCTTAAGGGGAGATTGACCGATGAAGGCGCCAATTGCCCAATCTTTTTGATGCATTCCGGCGGTGGAATAATCAGCCTCGAGAATGCGGCTGAATTTCCAGTCAGATTGGTTGAATCAGGCCCCGCCGGCGGTGCGGTCTTTGCCGCCCATATCGCTGCGCGTCATGGTTTGGATAAGGTTCTGTCCTTCGACATGGGCGGCACCACGGCAAAAATTTGTTTAATCAAAAACCAAACCCCAAAAACCGCAAGGGTTTTTGAAGTCGCCCGAACCTACCGGTTCAAGAAAGGCTCCGGAATGCCTATTTCAATACCAGTTATTGATATGGTTGAGATTGGCGCAGGCGGTGGCTCCTTGGCACGTGTAGACAGCATGCGCCAAATTCGCGTTGGACCCGAAAGTGCAGGCTCAGAGCCCGGCCCCGCCTGCTATGGCCGCGGTGGCGCCCGCCCGGCGGTGACCGATGCAGATTTGGTAATGGGCCGTTTAGACCCTACCAATTTTGCAGGTGGCACTATTCCATTGGACGCAGCGGCCAGCTCTGCGGCCTTAAAAGCCCAATTGGGCGATCTGCTCGAGATGGACGCCGAAACCGCCGCCTTTGGACTAGCGGAAGTGGTAGACGAAAACATGGCCAATGCCGCCCGCGTGCACGCTATGGAGAATGGCGAAGATCTCAGCGAATATACTATGATCGCCTTTGGTGGTGCGGCACCTTTGCATGCGGGTCGGCTCTGCGAAAAACTGGGGATCGCACGCATGTTAGTACCAGCCGGCGCCGGTGTTGGATCGGCCATCGGATTTTTGCGTGCGCCTTTCAGCTTTGAGGCCAACCGCAGCCAATTCATGCGCCTATCAGATTTTGATGCGCCAGCGATCACGACGTTGTTAAATGAGCTCAAATTTGAAGCCACAGTCTTTGTACGCAACTGTGATCCGCAGGCTGAAATTCAGGCTCAGTATAAGGTCTTTATGCGCTATTCCGGTCAGGGTTGGGAAATACCAGTGCAATTGACCGCCGCGCAAGCCAAAACCCCTGATCTCAGCACTTTTCAAGCGCTGTTCGAGCGAGAGTACGCAGCTCTGTTTGGCCGCGTCGTAGAGGCGATGGACGTCGAGATCACAGTTTGGTCGGTCAACGCCACAACGCCCGCACAATCGGTCACGACTGTGAATGTTGTGCCCAGTCTACCACTGATGGCCACCCAAAAACGCCGGGCTCTGTTTGATCCCGCCACCGCTTCCGTTGTGCAAGCGTCAGAGGTCCTACGGTCAGACATGATACCGGGCACATGTATTGTAGGGCCTGCTGTGGTCACTGAAGATGAAACTACAATCATCGTGCCAACCTCTCGCATGGCCACCACCCTCGCCGATGGCTGCATTGATGTTTCTGACAAAGGAATGAAACTATGAACGCACAAACCACAGCCCACAGCACCTCAACAGTACAATATCAGGTAATGTGGAATCGCTTGATCTCTGTGGTTGAAGAGCAAGCACAAGCCTTGGTGCGCACCGCATTTTCAACCTCTGTACGCGAGGCCGGAGATTTGTCTGCCGGGGTCTATGATCACAATGGTAATATGCTTGCACAGGCCGTGACGGGAACGCCGGGTCATGTGAATGCCATGGCCGATGCCGTGGCCCATTTCATCCGCAGAATTGGGCGTGAAAACTTTGCCGAGGGAGATATCTACATCACCAATGACCCTTGGGAAGGCACCGGGCATTTACATGATATAACCATCGTAACTCCAAGTTTTCACCACGGAGTTTTTGTTGGGTTTTTTGGATGTACCGCCCATATTGTCGATATTGGAGGCCGTGGCTTTGGCGCTGATGCCAACAGCGTTTACGAAGAAGGTCTGTATATCCCCATTATGAAATTCGCCGATCGCGGCGTGGTGGACAAAACCTTGGTGCGGATTATCCGCGGGAATGTGCGCGAACCAGATCAACTAGTGGGCGATGTCTATGCGCTGGCCACCTGCAATGAAATTGGCCATCGTCGTTTGGTGGAGATGATGCAGGAATTTAATCTTGAAGATCTCACGGGCATTGCGAATTTTATCCTCAGCAATTCACGCCGCGCCACGCTAGAGCGGATCAATGCGCTGACCCCCGGCACCGCCCATGGTGAGATGCGCAGCGATGGTTATTCGCATCCAGTGGATCTCAAAGTGCGCCTCAGCATCGAGAAAGATCGTATGGTTTGCGATTTTGAAGGTACCTCGGGGCTGGACAAAAAAGGTATAAACTGCCCTTTGGTCTACGCAAAAGCTTATGCCTGCTACGCGCTCAAATGTGCAGTTGCACCAGACATTCCCAACAATGCCGCCAGCCTCGCACCTTTTGAAGTAATGGCCCCAGAAAACACCATCGTGAATGCCTTGCACCCTGCTCCAGTGGCTTTGCGCCACGTCATTGGTCATATGGTGCCCGATGCGGTTTATGCGGCTTTAGATCAACTGCTGCCAGATATGGTGCCCGCCGAAGGTGCAGGCTGTTTGTGTAATTTCCAAGT
>JAVLEV010000026.1:0-16720 GCA_031920365.1 Planktomarina sp.
GAAGATGTATTATCATTACCAGAAGTAGAATAGGAGCTCCCGCCAGCCGATGAACTTGAACTAGCCGCACTGCTGCTAGCCGCACTACCCGACCCACCGCCTGCGGCAAAGCTCATTTGCGCTGAGGCCAACAGAATAATTGGAATAATTGTTAAACGTGACATTTTTCTATACCCTTGCAAAAAATTAGATATAAACCGACAGGCGTATTTGTCCAGTTTTGACCTAGTCGATCAATAATATGCAGTGTCTAATTTTCATTAGCTAGCTTACCCGAAAATTTGTCTGCTTAAGTTTGTTTCTGAACGATTTTCTGAATCATACTTCTTTGATATTTTATAAACGTGAGCATTCGGGGATAAAGTAGGGTCAAGGGCAGTGAACGCTATGTGACATCGAAATTAAACGACCAGTTTTTTGGATGTAATTGTATGATTTCTGCGTGTGTTTGGGCGGTCCCCAATATATTTCGATCTGCACCAATGAGCACCGCGACAGCGTCAGCATCTGTTAGCCAGCCCGTTAAGTCCGAACCCGGAGTGTCCACGATTGCAATATCGGCTGCCACAAACTCTGAGCGTATGGCTTCATCAATTTGCGTCTCCCCCTCTACCCTAAAAATCAAAGCCGCCCGATAGCCCACATATCGGTCTAAACTCATTCCATCACAGAGTATGAACTGCGGTAACAAACGCCCACGCCGCTGAGGATTACCCGCCGAAGTTCCCTGCCCCAACTTTGGCAGCAACTGTTTAATTGTTTGTTGCCCGTTACCAGCATCTTTAGGGTTTCCACCAATAACTGCTTTTGCAGTGTTATTGATAAGTTTACCAAATTCAATCGTCATGTTGATGTACTCACGCACGTGAGGGGAACGTTCACTTTGATAGGTGGTCAAAATCTGATCAGTTGTTTTTTGCCGTAAAACCCGCCCCAGTTTCCAAGCTAGGTTTGAGACATCACGGATCCCTGCACACATGCCTTGTGCCATGAAGGGGGGAGCCTGATGAGCCGCATCACCAGCTAGAAAAATACGGTTACTTTGCCACTTATCTGTAATTGTGGAATGGAATGTATAAAGTGCAGTGCGCTCCAGGGTTGCCTCACCTGGAGTAATCCAAGGCGCTAATATGTCCCATACAACATCCGGTTTATGGATCACCGCGCGGTCATCTGTATCGTTTAGTCGAAATTCCCAACGTTTGCGTTTTGAGCCTACGAAAACTTTGCTGCCCATCCGCAAAAATCCACAATAGTGATAGGTATAGCGGTCCGGGTTTAGCTCATGCTCTGACGGCAGTAGGTCAACAATCAGCCACTCTTCGTGGAAGCCTAAATCTTCGAACTCTGAACCTATTTGTTCCCGGACAAAAGACCGGCCTCCGTCACACCCAACAACATAAGAAGCGCGCAAAACATTTTTTTTCCGTTTTCACTAAAGGTCACCTCAACTTCGTCTTCAAGGTTGCGCAATTTGGTCACGTCACAACTGGATTTAATTGAAACCGAGGGGTAACGCGCAGCGCCTTGTCGCAGGGTTTTCTCCAGTTCAGGTTGATTAAATCGGTAGTTTAAAAACCAGCCGTTGGGTGTGCATTCCATCGGGCGCTCCCAATGCACCAGTGTTTTCCCTGTACTGTTAACGAACTTTGCACCAGACTCAGGCTCTACGATATTCTGTACTTCGTCAGATAAGCCCATAGTTTGAAAGATACGCATAACCTCATCATCAAAAGCAACGGCACGGGGCATTTGGCTGATCTCACTGGCGCGTTCCAAAGCAACTGTTGAGAGCCCTAACTGTCCTAAAAGGTTTGCCAAAGATGCCCCAACCGGGCCGAGTCCGATAATGGCGACATCATAATTGGTGGGAATAATTTCAGTCATTTTGTGCCCAAATAGTTAACTGACTAATGGCTGTTAACCAGCGTCAACATAGATTAATCCTTAGAAACTAATTGTTCGATAGCACCCATCACAGAATTGCCGTCGTAATCTAACAATTCAATCCGAACGCCGTCACCAGCTTGCAAAAATTCCAATTTGGCCAGACCGGTTTTGATAGTTTCCAACGCTCGATATTCACCAATACACCCACAGCCAATTGACCAATCATCGTCGGCTGCTTCATTTGAAACCGTGCCTAGCCCTAAAATCGTGCCAGCCTCAAAATTACGCGTTTGAGCGACGTGGGCAATTGCATCACCGTAGTGAAATGGACTGTCGATCCCCGTTTCGATATTGCCAACTTGCCGACCACGCAAATGTATATGCATTTTGCCTGATACCATTTTACCGTCCCACAAATCACCAAGTTCGTCCGGTGTCACGGCAACTGGGCCAAGAAAGCTTTCTGGCTTGGATGTCAAAAATCCAAAGCTACGCTTTAGTTCAGGCGCCACAATACGGCGTAGGCTGGTGTCTTGAAGTAGGCAGAACAGACGGATATGTTTGGTTGCCTCATCAGGTGCAATACCACGCGGTACATCCCCAGTGATAGCAGCGATCTCTGCCTCAAAATCGATTAAATCCGTTACCTTTAAACCCTTAATCGGGTCATTCCATGCACCATATCCATGTGATATTCCTTGGTATATTAAAGGCGCATCCATGATATCTTCTGGCAATGCATCACCGCGAGCTTCACGATTACGACGGATATGACAAACGTAGCATGCGCCATCAAGATACTGGTAAGCACGCGGCAAGGGCGCGGCAAGGGCACCCATATTTAACTCAAAGGCACCCACATTTTTACCGTCGTTTAACGCCTTGGACAAACTTTCAAGCTGTGGCGCAAGCGCATCCCAATCATCCAATAACGCCTGCATAGTTGGTGCTATATTTATAGCCTTAACTGCTTGTTTTAGACCTTTTGAAACGACGATCAGTTCACCATCTCGGCCGGATTTGAGTGATGCGAGTTTCATTTACAACTCCTTCAGTTTTTATTTTTTTGCTTAAATATACAAAGCACTCAAGCGCATATGGCGGTTATTTGAAATCATTTTCTAGGAGCCTTGAAGTTGCGTTCCAATCCATCCCAGCAATCAGGATAACTGGTATCGATCATGTCTAGGTTTGAGGCATATTCTGTGGGGTCAAGGATGTAGCGCGTCTCAAACATGAAAGCCATTGTTCCAGACAGTTTCTCAGGTGCCAGTGCCTTGGTCGACCCCTTAACAAAGGCCTCTGTATCTGGCCCATGGGGTACCAAAGCGTTATGAAGGCTCATGCCGCCTGGAACAAAACCTCCAGGCTTAGCGTCATAGACACCATAAATTAGCCCCATGAATTCGCTCATGACGTTCATGTGGTACCAGGGTGGTCGAAAGCTATCTTCCATGACGAGCCAACGTTCAGGAAAAATTACAAAATCAACATTGGCAGTTCCAGGATTACTAGAGGGTGCAGAAAGTACCGTATAAATTGATGGATCAGGGTGATCAAACAGCGTTGCACCAACCGGTGCGAACCGAGATAAATCATATTTATAAGGCGCATAGTTTCCATGCCAGGCCACGACATCAAGTGGGCTTTGTTGTAAAATCGTGCGGAAAATTCGACCTTGCGATTTCAGGAAAAGCTCGCACTCCATCTGCATGTCCTCATAGGCCGCGGCTGGATATAGAAAATCACGCGCATTTGCGAGGCAGTTTGCCCCGATTGGCCCACGCTCTGGCAATGTCATCGAGACGCCATAATTTTCACAGATGTAGCCTCGGATCGGACCATCTACAAGATTAACTTTAAATTTGACACCACGCGGTATCACGACAATTTCACCCGGCGCCGCAATGATGATACCCATTTCTGTTACTAATTGCATCGCGTTTTCTTGCGGCACGATCAGCATCTCACCATCAATATTATAGAAATACTTCAAACACATTGAGGTGTTAGCAACAAACACATGGGTAGCCATACCATTTTGTGCCGCCGCATCGCCACAAGTTACAATGGTCCGAAGACCTGATAGGAAGTCAACTTTGCGTTCAACTGGTATGTCAATTGGCTGCCAACGCAATTGTTGAGCTGGCAGGTCACTCTCTCGACAAGGAGCAGTGCGGATTAGACCTTTATCAACTTCAGAAAAGCCAGTGCCATGTCTGACTGATGGCAAGATGCGATAAAGCCATGACCGTTTATTTTCGGCTCGCGGAGCGGTAAACGCTGTTCCACTGAGTTGCTCAGCATATAGCCCTAACGGTGGCTTCTGGGGCGAATTTCTCCCTATCGGGAGTGCCCCAATTTCCGCCTGCGTCGAGTGCGTATTCCCAAAACCTGACAGGTAGCCAAAGTCTGGATCTGCATCCTTGACTTGGCCACCACGAAAAAGGTGCTCTTGAATATTCATATGTTCCTCATGTGTCGCTTGCGAACTAGTTTTCTTGCATCTGGGTGCAGAATGTCCATCATCAAATTTTTTACCAAAGGCAGCCGAAACTAATGGAGGAATAGGCTCATTTGGTTAAAAGCATTATGCGACGTTTGTTCGGTGTTGCAAGGGTCACTTTTGAATGCCCCGCGTCTGATCCTTATCCCTTATTACAAAATGGCCTTAGCACGCATAGAGTTGTCAGCAACAAACATGATTTCCTCTAACTCCATGGTAACAATTAATTTTATAACTCATAAGCTGACACCACCAGGTAATAGTAGCGGTACCGTGGAGCCCAAAGCAGCATCAGCCAAATATTATTAGTAAGTTAATTCCATATCCTAAAATATGTCCGCCTGATGGACTTCAAGTTGAGAAGTGGTTCATAGACTATTATTCGACCTGTAGTTTGAGGAGGAGTTGGGAGAAGTAACAAATGCCGATTAAGTCTTTGGGCTATCTTGGAGTTCGATCTGACAGAGTAGATGATTGGAAACATTTTGCCGGTAAGGTACTGGCTATGCAGCTGGCAGACCATGGCGGGCGACAACTTTCTTTTCGTATGGATGATCTCGTACAACGACTGGTTGTATCAGATGAGCCCGGTGAGACCCTGGCTTTTATTGGGTGGGAGGTTTCACAAAAGTCTGACCTTCAATATTTTGCTACAAAGTTGGATAATGCCGGACATAAAGTCAGACACGGAGATAGAGATCTTGCGGACCGTCGCTTTGTAGAAGACTTAGTTGTATGTCATGATCCCGCGGGAAATCGAATTGAACTGGTTTGGAACCCTCAAAAAACAGAGGTGCCCTTTACTCCCGGGCGTCCAATTGACGGCTTCAAAACAGGTCCACTAGGGATGGGGCATGCAGTTTTGCATGTTCCAGACGCAATGGCCCTTTTGCCGTTCTACTGCGACATACTGGGCTTTGCAGTTAGTGATTACGGGCTTGAGCCGGTGCCCCTTTACTTTTTTCACGTCAATGGGCGCCACCATAGCTTTGCTATAGTTGGCTCAGGGAAATCTGGTTTTCACCACTTCATGGTAGAGTACGAAAACCTCGATGATATGGGGCAAGGCTATGATCTTGCAAGTCAACAAGAAGACGGTATCGCCTATACTCTAGGACGCCACACGAATGACCATATAACTAGTTTCTATGCCAATACTCCCTCAGGTTTTTTTGTTGAAAATGGTTGGGGTGGCCGGCTAATAGATCCTGTAACTTGGGAGCCTCATGAGACCACAGTAGGTCCCAGTTTCTGGGGTCATGATCGACTTTATTTACCAGAAGAAGAGCGAAAGGCTTTTGTTGACATGCGGCTGAAGGCTGCTGCAGATGGATTGCGTGCGCCACCCGTGGTGGATTGCCCGTGGCTTTATGAATTACGCGGGCGTGGTTGATGGAGGACGCTAAAACTCAGCTTTTTGATGTTGCCATTGTTGGTTACGGGCCGACAGGCGCAACTCTAGCAAATTTACTCGCGCAGTGCGGCGTGCGTGTAGTTGTCATTGAAAGAAATATAGCAATGTATCACTTACCTAGGGCGGTACATTTTGATGATGAAACTATGCGGATTTTTCAAACTGTTGGTATCGCTGATCCACTCAGTGAAAAGGTCCGGATAAACCCAGGTATGCGTTTTGTAGATCACCAAAAATCTGTGATCTTAGAGTGGCCGCGCCCACAAGAAATTGGGTTCCAAGGCTGGCATGCCAGTTACCGCTTACACCAGCCAGATTTGGAACAACTTTTGCGTGCTAAGCTTTCTGACTACTCTAATGTGGTGGTTCTGAACGGTACTGAAATTGTAAAAATTGAGCAGAATTCTGGATATGTAAGACTTCTTTGTTGTGATATCAACAGTGGGCATGAGCAATTACTGAATGCTAAATATGTAGTGGGATGTGATGGTGCTAACTCCATAGTGAGAAGTACTATTGGATCTGATGTCGATGATTTGGGGTTTAATGAGCGGTGGCTTGTTGTGGATTTGCTATTAAAAAGAGAGCGGCCAGATTTAGGAGACTACTCAATTCAATTCTGTGATCCTGTGCGTCCAATGACATACTGCCGTAACCCTGCCAAACGACGGAGGTGGGAAATCACTATGCTGGAGGGGGAAACTGATGCGGAAGTCACCCATAGTGACAGAATCTGGAAATTCCTTGCGCCCTGGATTACCGCCGAGGATGCTGAATTGGAGCGGACTGCAGTCTATACCTTTCAATCTGTCGTGGCAGATAAATGGCGTAAGGGCCGCCTACTGATAGCAGGTGATGCGGCCCACCTAACCCCTCCTTTTATGGGGCAAGGTATGTGTGCAGGTATTCGTGATGCCGCTAATCTAGCATGGAAGCTAGCGCTATGTATTAAAGGGATAGCAGATGAAGGTATTTTGGATAGCTACCAGCAGGAACGCGCCCCACACGTCCGTACATTTATTAAAATGGCGATACGGCTTGGGGGCTTAATTAATACCATTGATAGTAGGTCTGCTCTGGCGCAAGCCGAAAGTAGCGCAGAAGGAACTGCGCGTATTTCATCAATCACACCGCCCCTTGGTACTAGTAATCTTGGCGGACTGCTCAGTAGCAATGGGCCACACTGCGGTTGCTTGTTCAGCCAGCCGATGCTTCGGGATGGGCAACGATTGGATGATGCTATTGGTTATACTTCGGTTTTAATCGTGCGCAGCCCACTGCATCAAAATGTTACTCCAGTGGTCAGTGTTTTGGATGCTGAAACGCACCCCAATCTTGCCACAGTGTTGGATGGTCTCAATACAAACGCAGTATTGGTGCGCCCCGACAGATATATTGCTGCCAGCGCTGTTTTTGAAAACGATATTATAGATATAGCAGTTACTGGCCTGCCTTCACCAATCTCCAAAATAAAAGAAAGAGAACATACATTATGAAACTTGCGTCCTTGAAGGTTGGTGGTCGGGATGGCACGCCAGTTATAGTATCGCGTGATATGTCGCGCATGGTTTTAGCGACATCTGTTGTTACAAGCGTTCGTGATGCCATCGAAGATTGGGAGCGCACTGAGCCTATGCTACGGGCCCTTAACAATAAGCTGGAGGCTTCTGAAGTCAACACTATTCCATATGACCCCAAAGTTTTAGCTTCTCCCTTCCCGCGCGCATTTCAATGGGCTGACGGTAGTGCCTATTTAAGCCACATGCGGCTGGTACGCAAAGCGCGCGGTGCTGAGATGCCTGCAAACTCAGAGACAGACCCAATGCTTTACCAAGGCGGAAGCGACGGGTTTCTCGGGCCAGTTGATCCGATCCCGTGCGTTGATCAGGATTGGGGCCTAGATTTTGAGGGCGAAATAGCTGTTGTTACAGATGATGTACCTATGGGTTGCTCCCCCGAGCAAGCCAAGTCACATATAAAATTAATTATGTTGTGTAATGATATTAGCCTCCGCCATGTCATGCGCCCGGAATTAGTCAAAGGTTTTGGTTTTTTTCAATCAAAACCTGCCAGCGCCTTTTCACCAGTCTGCGTTACACCCGACGAACTTGGTGTAGCTTGGACTGGCGGCCGCGTTAATTTACCATTAATGACAACTTATAATGGTGTTGAATTTGGGCGAGTGCATGCCGGCAAAGATCTTAATTTTGAATTCACCGATTTAATAGCACATGCAGCACGTACTAGAGACCTAGGGGCCGGCACTATCATCGGTTCAGGGACTGTGAGTAACGAAGATCACGATGAAGTAGGCTCCAACTGTCTGGCGGAAAAACGTATGATTGAGACTATACGAAGTGGCGAGGCTACCACCCGTTTTATGGAGCCAGGGGACACTATCCGGTTTGAAATGCTCGATGGTGCAGGAAAAAGTATTTTTGGAGCTATTGACCAAACCGTAGTTGCGGGATGAAACTACAACTCTGGGCGAGCATGTTGTTTGTCTGAGATTAGGCAGGGTAAATGTCGTCAAGTCCTGATAATGTACGGGCGCTTTCGCGTGGGTTAAATATACTGCGGTTCCTAAATAGGGAGGGCGCAGCCCGCGTAGCTGAAATAGCCTTTGCATTGAAGCTGCCTCGTCCCACAGTGTATCGCTTGCTTAACACGTTGGAAGATGAGGGTTACATTCTTTATTCTGGAACTGACTCTCGTGTCCGTTTGTCACCTCTGGCGGCAACCTTAGGCGACAGCTCATCAACACGTTCGAGGCTTTGCCAAGTTGCAGCCCCAAGTTTGGCTAAATTTACCGATGCGCACGCCTGGCCAGTTGATCTTTCCACTTTTGAAGACGCGCATATGGTCATTCAAGAATCCACTCATAGCCGTAGCCCCCTATCGGTAGACCCAGGTATGGTTGGCTACTCCCTACCTATGCTTCGCTCTTCATCTGGGCGAGCTTATCTGTCAGTCTGTGGGGAACGAGAGCGTGAAATCATAATTGATTTACTCCGAGCAGAGAATGTTACTGAAGATTTGCCGTTTTTACAGAAGAGCTGGCTTGACGAAAATCTCACTACTTACTTCAAACAAGGCTTTGCTACACGTGGACCTAGATCGTTTAGGCCAAAAACTTCTAGCCTTTCTGTACCGATAATTTCTGATGAACGTGCGATTGGATGTTTATCAATTATTTGGGTCACCAAGGCAATGAAATTAGAGCAAGCCGTCGAGAGGTATGCTGCCGCATTACAACAAACAGCGACTGAAATTGCTGCCAAAGTGCTTTTCAAAGAAACTAAACCATAGGCACGATAACAAAAAAATACTAATATAACCTGTCCGCTAGGCGGACGATACCATCGATGGCGCTACCGCAGTTAAAGTGGATAGCTAGACTTCATAAAACAAAAGGGAGGAAATACACAATGAACCATTTATTTAAAACAGGCTTTGCCGCCGCTGCATTTTCTGTGGCATCATTTGCCGCGTATGCCGCCGATACTACTCTTACAATTTCATCTTGGGCACCACCCACACATGGCATGAATGCTATAATGTTTCCAGAATTAACCAAGGCTATGGAGGATGCAACAAATGGGCGTGTCAGTGCCGAAATCAAATATGGCTTGGGTTCTCCACCTGCACAATTTGACCTAATTCTTGATGGTGCAGCAGATATCACATGGATTTTCCACGGGTATTCTCCGGGCCGTTTTGTATCAACAAAAATGATCGAACTACCAGGGTATCAAGGCAATGCAGAAGCTGCGTCAGTTGCAAGTTGGCGCGCCTACGACAAATTCTTTGCGGATTTAGGCGAACATAAGGGCGTCAAAGTATTAGCAATGATGACCCATGGGCCCGGGGTTTTACATTCCAATGCTCAGATTAATTCTTTAGAAGATATATCCGGTATGAAGCTGCGTCTTGGGGGGGGGGTATCTGGCGATGTCGGAGCCGCACTGGGTGCTACAGGTATCCGCGTTCCTGCTCCAAAAGTGTATGAGACATTAGCGTCAAATTCAGCTGACGGGGTTATGATGCCCATGGAAGCTAAGAAAAGCTTTAAACTATTTGAGGTAGCAAAAAATACATATCAAGTGCCTGGTGGTTTTTATCGTGGTTCTTTCGCCGTTATTATGAACCAAAATACCTTCGATAATTTATCTGATTTAGACCGTGCAGCACTTAGCAAAGTGTTTGGCGAAAACCTGTCGCGTGCGGCCGGTAAGGCTTGGGATAAGATCGACACTGCAGGCATGGCAGCTTTAAATGCCAATTCTGACAACAGTTTGACCAAAGCTTCAGCTGATGATGCAGCTAAATGGCAAGCAATGACTGGTCCTTTAATTACAAAAGTCATTGCAGAAGTAAGTGCGAAAGGTGTTGATGCATCTGCAGTTCACGCATTCATCCAAGAGCAAATGGCAGCCAAATAATATGGTGGCGCCTTTGATTTAATGAAGGCTCACATGACAAGGCCTACCACTGGGCCTTGTCATCCAAAGTGGACACACCAAAATGAATGAACCAGACGTTAAAAACCCATCGCCAGAGGGCACCTGGGACATGTCATTTAAACAGAATGGGTTTTGGCGCTACGTGGCGGTTCTGCCCACATGGCTTGCTGCAAGTGCCCTTTTCATACTTATGGCTATGACTTTTTTTGATGTTGTACTTCGTAGCTTCTTTGGTAACCCTATTGAGTCTGCTACAGAACTTACTAGGTTATTTATGGCAATTATTGTTTTCTCCTCGCTGCCAATTGTAAGCTGGAAAGGGAATAATATTGTTGTAGACTTAATGGACCCATTTTTTTCTCGTAGGCTTGCCATAATCCGTAACATCACAATTGACCTTACCTGTGGAGTTATCCTGCTATGGCCTGCAAAACGTGTTTGGGATTTGGCTGAACGCGCTAGAAGTTATGGTGACGTCACAGAGTATCTCAATCTACCACAACATTATATTGGCTGGTTTATCGCCTTATTTACTTTTGTAACTGCACTCACATTCGTCGCTCGCGCCATTCTGCTAATCTTCACTTCAGCAAAAGGTCCTGTCTGATGCTCCTTTCTATAATTGGCCTTGGCGTGGTCCTCGGTTTAGTTTTCTTGCGCATGCCAATCGCAATAGCGATGGGACTCGTCGGCTTTGCTGGGTACGCTGAAATCAGAGGCTTCCGGGCCTCAATTTCAATGGTTGGCAGACTGGTCATCGATACATCACAGGATTACGGGCTTTCGGTTGTACCCCTCTTCATCCTAATGGGATTGTTTGTGAATAAGGGTGGCCTTTCCAAAGAACTTTATCAGGTATCTTATGCCTTTCTAGGGCATCTTCGGGGTGGGTTGGCCATGGCGACTATTGTGGCTTGCGCTGGATTTTCTGCGATATGTGGGTCGTCGCTGGCAACAGCGGCAACTATGTCAAAAGTTGCCATGCCGCAAATGCGTAAATACAATTATGATGATAGCCTTTCAACCGCATCTATAGCCGCTGGTGGCACTTTAGGGATCCTGATCCCCCCATCAGTTATCCTAGTTATTTATGGACTTTTAACTGAAACAAGCATTGGAAAATTATTTATTGCTGGGATTGTGCCAGGCCTCCTGGGCATTCTTCTATATCTGGTTGCCGTAAGGTATACTATTATCCGCAACCCCAACGCTGGCCCTGCTGGTCAACATACCAGCACAATTGACAGACTTCGCGCCTTGCGTGGCGTGTGGGCTGTTTTACTATTATTTTTTATCGTTATCGGAGGGCTTTATGGGGTCCTTGATTTCTGGCCACTAAACCTCACTTTTTCTCCAACTGAAGCGGCAGGGATGGGTGCTGCAGGGGCATTCCTCATTGCGTTGTCACGCGGCAAGCTTAATTTTTCAAAAACACTGCAGGTATTGATAGAAACAGTGCAGACAACCGCAGCACTATTTGCGGTACTAATTGGTGCGTGGATATTTTCTAATTTTGTTAATATGGCTGGCCTGCCTGAAGCTTTGCGTTCTTTAGTATCTTCAGCTGGGCTTGCGCCAATGCTCGTCATGTTAATAATTTTAATTATTTATCTCGTTTTAGGCTGTGTGTTTGAAAGCTTGTCGATGCTTTTGCTAACGGTGCCCATCTTCTTTCCTTTAGTTACGGGCCTAGGCTTTGATCCAGTTTGGTTTGGCATAATCGTTGTAGTAGTGACCGAAATCAGCCTTATTACGCCACCCGTTGGCTTGAATGTTTTTGTACTTAAAGGAGTGATTGGAGATGTCTCTACAGCAACAATTTTTAAAGGGGTTACCCCTTTTTGGATTGTTGATATTATTCGGCTAGCAATATTAGTACTCATTCCCTCACTTGTACTTTTCTTGCCAAATTCAATGTTTTAGATATTGCCTATAGGTAAAAGCCTAGCAAAGTTCACAAGAGGCGCCCTAGGTTGGCAACTATAAAAAATAAGTAATGGACACAGCTCATGGATAATACAACTAGCCCCCAACCGCGTCACCGGTCTGGTCGGCGAAATAGAACTGAAAACCCACAACACTCGGTTGTCACCAAATTCACAGCACCCATTGCAGGACGATTAAAACCCCTTAGTGATAATGCTCTTGAGCGAGTGCATTTAGCATCGCTTGATATACTTGACCAAATCGGAATCAGCGAAGCGCCTCAGGTCGTTATAGACACTATCCAAGCCCGTGGTGGAACGGTTACTAGTGGGGGGCGCCTACTTTTCCCAAAAGCCCTTGTAACTGAAGCGCTTGAGAAATTTCGCCGCGGGTTTCAGCTTTTTGGCAGAGCACCAGGCCAGGACCTAAACATGACTGGCGCACGGGTACATGCGGGTTCGGGAGGGGCTTCTCCAAATATTGTGGATACCGTGGACGGTAGCTACCGCGCCTCCACATTGTGTGATTTGTATGATGCGGCGCGGATTGTGGATACCCTAGACCATGTGCAATTCTTTTCGCGCTCGATGATTGCAGGCGACATGGAGAACAACCGTGTTTTAGATGTAAACACCGCCTTTGCCTCACTGGCAGGTACATCCAAACATATTATGGTAAGCGCAAGCCACCCTGACCACGTCGGTGATATTGCACAAATCTGTTATTCTATTGCTGGCTCAGAGCAGGCGTTTCGCGAAAAACCATTTTTATCGCTGAACATCAATCACGTAGTTCCACCGTTGCGATTTGATACAGAAGCTTGTGAGGTGATGGCAGCAGCCATCAAAGCCGGCCTGCCCGTGATGGTCAATACCTTCGGACAAATGGGAGCGTCTAGCCCAGTGACCATCGCAGGCTGCCTGGCCCAAACTAACGCAGAAACACTGGCCGGGATGGTTTTTGCATGGGCCCTAGACCCTGAGGTAAGGGCAATCTACGGAGCACGTCCAATGGTAACGGACCTACGCTCTGGGGGCATGGCTGGCGGCAGTGGAGAACAGTCAATCCTTACGGCAGCGGCAACGCAAATTGCGCGTTATTATGACCTCGCTAACTCTACAATAGCTGGAGCCACCGATAGCAAGCTGGCCGACGCCCAATCAGGTTATGAAAAAGCACTTTCTGTCACTCTAGCAGCACAAGCTGGAGCCAACTTGATTACACAGGCAGCAGGCACCCAGGCAGGCTTAATGGCCACCTCGCTAGAAGCTTATGTAATAGACAATGATATGCTGGGTGCAATCCTGCAATCAGCCAACTTGATCGAAGTCAGCGATGCAACTCTTTCCACTGCTGTAATAGCCCAGATTGTGCATGGCGAAGGGCACTTTCTTGGTCATAAAGATACTTATGCGCGGATGAAGTCAGACTTCATATACCCTTCCCATGCAGATCGCCAAGCCCCAGACGGCTGGTTAGCCAGCGGTAAGCCAAATATTAATAACTCAGCACGGAGCACTGTAGCAGACGTGCTTGCGAAGCATTTCCCACGCCATATAAGCCCTGAAGTAGAACAAGATTTGCGCGCGCGTTTTGATATCCGCCTTCCAGCCAAAAGGATGCAGCATACATGAAAATTGTAGTAATAGGAGTTGGTGCAATGGGGTCGATATATGCGGCCCTGCTGGCTGACGCAGGGCATGATGTCTGGGCAGTAGACACATGGGCCGCGCATGTCGACGCGATTAATAACGGCGGCCTGAGGGTCGAAGGGGCGAGTGGCGACAGGACAGTTAAGACTGTGCGCGCTACGACAAATATCATAGATGTTGGAGCCTGTGATCTGTGTCTAATTGCGACTAAAGCCGCTGGCGTAGGGCCAGCAGCCCAAAGCGCAGCCCCAGTTATTGGGCCTGACGCAATGGTTCTGACCATTCAAAATGGGCTCGGCGCGGGAGAACGTATTGCGCAACACATGCCAACAGATAATGTGCTATTGGGTGTTGCTGATGGTTTTGGGGCATCTATGAAGGGGCCCGGTCACGCTCACCACAATAGTATGAAGCTGATCCGTATCGGCGAGATCCAGGGGGGCATAACAGACCGCCTGCAACGCATTGAGTTAATTTGGCAGGAGGCGGGTTTCAAAGCCCAAGCGTTTGAGAATATTACGCAGCTGATCTGGGAAAAGTTCTTATGTAATATTACGTTCAGTGCTCCTTGCACGGCCTTCAACGTATCTGTCGGCGATCTTATGGACAATCCTGAACACTGGGGAATTGCATTAGGTGCAATGCTTGAGGGCCACGCCATCGCACAGGAAAAAAATGTGCCTTTGTCCTTTAGTGATCCAGTGGCATATGTTGCGGCATTCGGCGCCGGTATGCCTAATGCGCGCCCGTCCATGTTGCTTGATCACATGGCAGGCCGGACATCAGAGCTGGATGCAATCAATGGCATCATTCCTATAATGGGACGCGCATTGGGTATCCCCACACCTTTCAACGACACTCTAACTGCGGTCTTGCGGCAGCGTGAAGTAGCCTTTGTACAGGCCCAGACATGAAAATAGGTTCATTTGTTTATAAGGGCCAAGAGCTCTACGGAGTTTTTTCGGATAAAACCGTAACCCCAGCAAAAGCATCACTAATAGCACGTCACCCAACGCTGCGAGACTTGCTTCACACAAACAGCCTTGAAATGTTGAAAAGCCCCTCAAACCTTTTGTCGCCAATTCCTTGCACCAAGATTAAGTTTCGCCCACCCATTCCTAATCCAAACAAAGTTATTTGTGTCGGCATGAACTATCCCAAACCATACCCAGTCGATGGAGTAGCACAACCAAATCCCAAAAATATTATCCTATTCGGCAAAGAGCATGAAGCATTTGTTGGACATGGCGAGGCGTTGGAAATGCCATATGGTGAGCCAGCAAACAGCTTTGACTATGAGGGGGAAATCGCCGTTGTGATCGGAAGATCTGCGCGTAATGTGTCGGTTGCACGGGCCATGGAGTACGTTCTGGGCTATGCTCCCTTTAACGATGGCTCAGTACGAGAATGGCAAAAACACTCAATCTATGCAGGCAAGAATTTTGCTAACTCTAGCGCATGGGGACCTTGGATCACGACAGCAGACGCGCTGCCAGATTTCGAAGAACTACTTCTGAACGTGGTTTTGAATGGTAAAACTGTGCAATCCGCCCGAGGTGGCGAGATGATCTTTTCCGTAGCCGAGCAAATTTCTTATGCTTCATCGCTATTTACACTCCACCCTGGCGACGTAATCGCAACAGGGTCTCCAGACGGGACTGGCGGTAGCCGAACGCCAAAGCTGTATCTGAAGTCAAATGATATCTTAGCTATCGCTATTGATGGCATTGGGACCTTGTCAAACACTGTTTTATGAGCGTTAGCGGATTGAGTATTTTCTCTCATTAAGGTTGATGCAGTGCGGGCGCCTCTCACACGATACCTACCCCATCAGGCATTTTTTAAAGAAAGTTTGTTAGCGGGAAACACATTCAATTTCCACCAAGATACTCAATTTTTTAAGTGAAGGTTTTCTTGACAAAAAAGGCCTAACTATTGGAGTGTAAGCTAAACCTAGGCGCTAACTTGAGTGAAAAATGACTTTCTTAAACAAAATTATCGAAATACCAGACATGACAATTCTAACAGCAGACGGCTGTCGCCTGTCAGCACGGGTCTGGTTACCAGATAATGCAGTAACAAAACCCGTCCCAGCAATTTTAGAGTTACTTCCCTATCGCAAGCGTGATGGTACTACTGCCCGAGACAGCCTAACACATCCATATGTTTCTAAACGTGGATACGCCTGTGTCCGCGTCGACATGCGCGGCAACGGCGATAGCCAAGGAATTATGGAGGACGAATATACTGAGCAAGAATTACAAGATGCTGAGGCAATAATTGCATGGTTAGCGAAGCAACCCTGGTGCAGCGGTGCGGTAGGGATGATGGGCATCAGCTGGGGTGGCTTTAACGCACTGCAAGTAGCTGCGAGACAGCCTGCCGCCCTTAAAGCAATTATTACTTTGTGCTCAACAGTGGACCGATACGCCGATGACATCCATTACAAAGGTGGGTGCCTACTGAATGAAAATCTAGGCTGGGGTGCTACAATGTGGTCCTATTCCTCACGAGCGCCAGATCCTGCTTTGGTAGGAGAGGCTTGGCGCAATATGTGGTTGCAGCGACTTGAAGCCGATCCCTTTTTACCAATAACCTGGTTAAGCAACCAAAACCGTAACGCCTACTGGCAACATGGCTCGATTTGCGAAGATTACTCGCAAATCACAGCCGCTACTCTTGCCATTGGGGGCTGGGGCGATGCGTATAAAAATACGGTCTCACATTTAGTAAAAAACTTAACAGCACCAGTTAAGGGAATTGTTGGACCCTGGGTGCACAAATATCCACATTTTGCCGTCCCCGAACCACGTATCGGGTTTCTACAAGAAGCCCTTAGATGGTGGGACCAATGGCTGAAAGACCAAGA
>JAVLEV010000027.1:0-3213 GCA_031920365.1 Planktomarina sp.
GAGTAGTGTGACGGATCCTGTTTCTAAGTGGAAAGATAATATACCTGGATCTGAAACCGCTAAGATTTCTGAAAAGCGCGCTAAAACACTAAAGAAAAAGAATGATGCAATAGCAGTTAAGCCCCAAGAGGGTTTGGATTCCGTGAAAACTGCTAATGCAGCGTCGGAAACCTATACCTCTTCGGAAAACGTTGAAAAATTATCATTAAAGAACCCCGCAGTAAAAAAATCAGTTATGACCAATGCGTCAGCCAAACCCACTGTGGCGAAAAAAACTTTAGCAGGTTCGAAGAAAGTGGCTGCCAAGAAAAATAATGTAAACCATACAGCACCGAAGCCTGGTAAAACGAAATGAGTAAAGAAGGCGAGACCTTGGACGAATCTTCTGCGCCATTGATCGAACATTTGACAGAACTTCGTACCTGTCTTATCCGCGCTGCCTTGGCATTTATAATTGGGTTATTCGCTTGTTTCTTCGTTGCAGAGTATATTCTAAACTTTCTAGCAGAACCCATCGCTCAAATCTTGCGCAATCGTGGTGAAATTGCTCAGTTGATTTTCACTGCACCACAAGAAAAATTCTTTGTATTGATCCGAATCTCGGTGATTTTTGGTCTTGGTGTTTCGTCTCCTTTTATTGGTTACCAATTATGGCGCTTTGTTGCACCCGGCTTATACAGAGCTGAAAAAAATGCATTCCTCCCATTTATAATTGCTTCGCCGCTGCTATTCGTGCTTGGCGCAGCCTTCGCGCACTACGTTGTAAGTCCGTTGGCACTTAACTTTTTTATTGGCTATGCGGACATAATGCCTACCGTTACAGCATTAATCACTGGTACCGAAATGCAAGTTTCTGATACGGCACTCAAAACGCGGTTTTTAGGTTCTGTTCATGAAACTTTAGACGTTGTGTTGAAATTTATAATGGCCTTTGGGGTCTGCTTTCAGCTCCCAGTTCTGCTTACACTTATGGGAAAAGCCGGTTTAGTCTCTGCCACCGGTCTTCGCGCTGTTCGAAAGTACGCTATTGTTGCTATTTTAATCTTGGCTGGCATTGTAACGCCACCAGATGTGGTAACTCAGGTTATATTGTTTGTGGTCGTTTATGGCCTTTACGAGATTTCAATTTGGTTAGTCGTCTACGTGGAACAAAAACGGAATACTTTCTTAAAAGAACAGGGTGTTTCAGACGAAGATTTGTTTGGTGACGAGGATGACGAAAGTAATTTGAAATGACCCAAGATGCGCTAAATAGGATTGCTTTGGCACTGGAGCGCATGTCACCAGCACCGCTTAGAAAACCAGGTTTTGATCAAGTTGATGCGTTTCTTTGGCATACTAGTCCGGATCAACTCGAGCCAATAGTAACAGTTTCTCGTGTAGATATAAGGCTTTTGGTTGGTATTGATCGGTCACGGGACACACTGCTAGAAAACACCATACGTTTTGCTAAGGGCATGCCCGCAAATAACGCTTTGTTATGGGGTGCGCGTGGCATGGGCAAGTCGTCCCTCGTTAAGGCTGTGCATGCGGACATAGTGCGCCAAGGGCTTCCCTTAAAGGTAATTGAACTTCAACGAGAAGACTTGCCGTCCGTGACACGCCTTTTGGCTTTGTTACGTAAGGCTCCATTTCAGTTTTTACTTTTCTGTGATGATTTATCATTCTCGCACGACGATCAGCATTATAAATCTCTTAAGGCAGTTTTGGATGGTGGTATTGCAGGCCGTCCAGAAAATGTGATTTTCTACGCTACCTCAAACAGGCGGCACCTTATGCCACGCGACATGATTGATAATGAAATTTCTAGCGGTATAAACCCTGGCGAAGCTGTTGAAGAAAAGGTTAGCCTGTCAGACCGTTTTGGTCTCTGGCTTGGGTTTCATCCTTGTGACCAAGATCAGTATTTGCAAATGATAAAAGGATATTGCGCAGCATATTCATTAGAAATAAAATCCGATATTTTACAAGCACAGGCTATAGAATGGCAAGCAACACGTGGATCCCGATCCGGTCGGGTAGCTTGGCAATTTTTTGTGGATCTTGCTGGGCGGCACGATGTCCCTATTTAATCTACCCAGCCTCTTCGCTATATGTAGTCATCTGGATCAACGGACACTAAACCTCTTCGCACTTCGAAGTGTAAAAACGATGGTGTGCCTGCTCGAACCGCAGCAATTTTTTGGCCACGTTTGACCCAATCTCCTTTTTTTACTCCAAGCTTGTCTATGTTGGTGTAAACGGTCAAAAGCCCGTCTACATGTTTGATTACCAAAATTGATACCCCGTTTGTATCTTTTGTAATGGCTGCAACGGTGCCATCGTCAGCTGCCGAAACAATACTGCCAGATTTAGCGCCTATATCAATTCCATCATTTTTTCCTTTTTTATAGCTACGGATAATGTTTCCTGAGACTGGGCGAACAAAACGTGCCTCTAGACTTGATGCTGCGGTCACGCCACCGGTATCAATAACAATGGCTTGGGTACTTGATAAGGCAGGTTGTAAAGTAACCTCTTGTGGCTGTGGTTGTGTACTGCTGGGTGGTGATGGAGGGGCACTTGCTTCCCCTGGTACGTTTACAGCTGTTATTTTGTAGTCTGTCGGAGGTATTAGTAGGTATTGCCCAACACGGACATTTTTTTCTGTACCGAGGCTATTCCAAACAGTTAGGTCATTCGCTGAAACATTATAGAGCCTTGCAATGGTAAATGCAGTCTCCCCTTCAATAACACGATGCCGCTTTGGTTCCACTATATTTGGTTGACTGGTGGAGCTGATGTCATCTGAGAGTTCACTGATATCGACAACAGTTGGTTCTAAAAACTTGCCGGTATTACGAGTTGCCACGACAGTTGTAGGCAGTGCGATGATCTCACCGTGGCGTAAAATGGCGACTTGGGAAACTCCATTGTAGCGACCAAGAACAGCCGCATCTGCATTAATGCGTTCCGCCAAGTCGCTGATACGATCGCCATCCCTTGCTACAATTACCTGATAGTTTGGAAAAGTGATCACGCCGCGTTCATCTGGATCTGGGCGGTTAGCTACAGCACCATTTGCCGCAGAAGATGTATCCAACCGGCCACCAAACTGATCGCGCATATCGAAATCTAAGTTGTCTGAGCAACCGGCCACAGTCGATAAGACCATTATTGTCAATAATAGACATTTCCTGAAATTATAATTCATCTGGCTTTCTCCTCAGCTTT
>JAVLEV010000027.1:3313-16534 GCA_031920365.1 Planktomarina sp.
GTGGCCTAGTTGGTCGTACGCTGTCAAATTAGCGCGCATTGGTGTAATCGATATATAACCTGCCAGGTTAGCTGCTGCATCAGTGCCATCTTTAGTTGGATCTTGCTGGGGCCGCCCATGCATGAATAAGAATTTTCGGCCGTTGGGCGCGGTGGTGGCTTGAGCGCTAAATGCACCATCACCACGATAGCCTTGGGCTACTGATCTCATCCCCAAAACACCCACTGCGGAAACGGGTGGAAAATTAATATTGTAAAACAATGCATAGTCATGCGCGCGAGCAAAGCCAGCTTTTAGGCAGGCTTGAATAGCCGCAACACCATGGACGCTGCTGGCCTCAAAGCTATTTTTTAATTTAGAATTTTCCGGACCATAAAATTGTGACATAGCAATAGAGGGAATTCCGGCTAAAGCGGCCTCCATTGCTGCGCCAACTGTCCCAGAATATAGAGTATTTTCTGCAGAATTGTTGCCTTTGTTAATGCCCGAGAGCACCAAGTCTGGCTGCTTTGGCATGAGATTATTTAATCCTGCTAGAACACAATCCGCGGGGGACCCTTCAACGGCAAACTTCCGGGGCTCATATTGATGTACCAAAACTGGCTTTGTATATGAAATACAGTGGCCTACTCCAGATTGCTCTGATTGTGGCGCAACCGTCCAAACTTCCCCCTGAGGTCCGGCTAGTTCTGTTGCCAGGCCATAAAGTACTGCAAGTCCAGGAGCCATAATTCCGTCGTCATTTGTAATCAATATATGCATGACACCTCGTTAGAAGGTTGCAGCCTGTCGGGCAAGCCTCCTTCTGCGTTACAAATCCCAAATTTAGAACTTTATATTATATCCAGTATTTTAGTTATTTTTTCTGCTTCAATATTGCATGTAGATAGCGTCTCGTGGCTCTCACCAGGAAAAAAACGAGCTCTGGTTGCCGTTGGCATTGGTGAAGGCGTCAAAATTTTTACTTTGGGGCCAGTATTTGAAGTTTCTGCTTGCCAGCTTCTCGCCAAAGAAATTTGTGCTGATTTAGTGGAGCCATAACTACCAAAAAACTTCCGACCAGCACAAGGATCGTCTAAAAAAACAGCTGTTCCAGTTTGAGCCAATAGAGGAGCTATATTTGGTATCAACATGCCAGTTGCCATAATATTTATTTTTATAGATTTTTCCCAGTCACTTACGTCAATAAAATTTGCGGGCGATAGTGGTGCTGCATGAATTACACAGTGGATCCAAAGTAGCAGGCCGCCCCAGCGGTCATGAATTGAGCTACATAAATGGCGAACGGCGTTTACGTCTGTAACATCAAGTGGAGCGAGCGTCGCTTGCCCGCCGATTGCTTGTATTCGGTCATCTAATTCTTCCAAACCACCCGTAGTCTTGGCCACAGCTATTATATGAAATCTCTGCGAAAGTTTTAGCGCCAATGCGGAACCCAATCCGCGTGACGCGCCTGTGATGAGTACGGGATGTTTCATAGGCTGGGTCATGCTGGCAAAATCTGAGTGGGTCAAGGGGCTAGGCTTGCAAAACGTCACCTGTAGTGTTGTTATTTTGGTATGAAATATACAATTGATTTACAAAAATTTTGGCTAGATCCCTATCCAGATCTAGCCCTTATTCAGAATATGGCGCCAGTGGTTTATGTGCCACAACTAGATGCTGCGCTTATTACTCGTCGGTCTGACGTATTTGATCAAGAAAAACGGGTTGATTTGTATTCATCCTACCAGCCAGATGGTTTGATGGCCCAGTTGATGGGTGAAAATATGATGCGAAAAGATGGTGATGAGCATAACGTGGAACGCCGACAGATTTTCCCTAGCCTCAGCCCAAGAACTGTAATGCAGGTTTGGCGCACTGAGTTTGAACGCGCTACATTAGAAGTAATTACAGGGTTAAAGCAAAAGCGTATGTTTGATTTAGTGCGTGATTTTGCGTTGCCAGTGTCTGGTGCTGCATTGGTGGCGATCACTGGCCTACGCCAAATGACACCAATAGAGATGGACCAGGTCAGCCAAGCGATGATTGACGGCTGTTCAAACTACTTGGGGACGCAAAGCGTGATGCATGCCTGCCGTGCTGCTACTGCAAATATTGACACTCATATAGCGCAGATGACTCCAGAGCTTATTGAAACGCCGGACTCTTCTGTACTTTCTGTATTAATTGAATCTGGCCAAGCCATAGCTAATATTCAGGCTAATATTAAATTGGTGATTTCTGGAGGCCAAAATGAGCCTAGAGACGCTATAGCAGGCACTGCGGCCGCTCTATTGATGAACCCAATTTCTTTGGAGAAGGTGATGCGTTCAGAAATGTGGGGACAGGCCTTTATGGAGTATGCTCGTTGGATGTCACCTATAGGCATGAGCCCACGGCGAATAACTCATGATTGCGATGTGCTTGGATATAATTTCAAAAAGAATGATAGAGTATTTTTTATGTTTGGTGCGGCGAATAGAGATCCGGAAGTTTTTAGTGCGCCCGAGTTTTACGATATAAACCGTGACACCGGCCCCGCAATACCGTTTGGTGCCGGGCCCCATTTTTGTGCCGGGGCTGCGGCTAGCCGTGTATTGATCTCTGAAATAGCTTTGCCGCAACTATTTAATGCTTTTCCAGACCTTAAGCTTGCCGATGAGGTTATATGGCGAGGATGGGCGTTTCGTGGCCCATTGGCAGTAAACGTCCTCACAGGGTCTTGAGTGGTGATAAAATACATCAGACACTACGTCATGACTTCAAGATTATTCAGCGGCTTTCATTTGAAAGCCACTAGAAACCTGATCTGTTGGTGTGACTGGATATTCACCACTAAAACATGCATCGCAATACTGCGGTTGTACGTTGTCACGGTCAGTACCGTTGACGGCTCGGTAAAGTCCATTCAGAGAGATAAACTTTAGGCTGTCCACGGTAAGATGCTGCCGCATTTGTTCTTCGGTCATTGTAGCTGCCAAAAGTTTTTCACGTTGCGGGGTGTCTACCCCATAAAAACAAGGCCATGATGTGGGTGGGCTTGCGATGCGGAAATGTACCTCAGCCGCGCCTGCGTCCAAAACCATTTCTTTAATTTTGCGAGACGTGGTTCCGCGTACAACACTGTCATCCACCAATATTACTCGTTTGCCACGGATTAGAGCCCGGTTTACATTTAGCTTAAGCCTTACTCCCATATTCCGGATTTGTTCGCTGGGTTCGATGAACGTCCGGCCCATATACTGATTGCGAATGATCCCCATTGCGTACGGAATGCCAGATTGCAGTGAATAGCCAATTGCTGCTGGCGTGCCACTGTCTGGCACAGGGCAAACAAGATCAGCATCTACTGGAGATTCTTTGGCTAATTCGCGCCCAATGGCTTCACGAGTTTCATAGACACTGCGGCCTCCTAGAATACTATCTGGTCGGCTGAAATAGATATGTTCAAAGATGCAAAAGCGTGGTCGGGCTGGACGGAAGGGGTAAATACTTTCAACCCCTGCTGCTGTGATCACAACCATCTCACCGGGGTGAACCTCACGTACAAACTCAGCGCCAATTATATCTAAGGCGCATGTTTCAGAGCTTAAAGCCCAACCATCCCCAACTTTACCAAGAACCAAAGGACGCACGCCTAAAGGATCGCGTACGCCGATCAGTTGATTCTGAGTCATAGCAACAATGGAAAAAGCTCCTTCGACGCGGCGCAAAGCATCTTCCATCCGTTGTGGGATATCTTGCTGTAGGCTACGGGCCATCAGGTGAATTATGCATTCGGTATCTGAGGAAGATTGAAAGATTGAGCCGCGTTCAATGAGTTCTTTGCGCAAAGCTATAGCGTTGGTGATGTTACCATTGTGAGCAATAGCTGCACCACCCATTGCAAATTCACCAAAAAACGGTTGTACGTCTCTGATTGCGGTGTTGCCTTTGGAGCCTGCTGTTGAATAGCGGACATGCCCAATAGACAGATCGCCCGGTAATTGCTCCATAACCTTGGTACTGGTGAAGCTATCACGTACATAGCCAAAACGGCGAACAGAATTGAAGCCTTGATCAACATCATGTGAGACTATGCCACCAGCCTCTTGGCCTCGATGCTGTAATGCATGTAGGCCAAGTGCTGTGAAATTAGCCGCGTCGCGCGTGCCTATGACACCAAATACACCACACTCCTCACGGAGCTTATCATCGTCAAAGGGGGTTGTGTGTATCTCGTCCAACGGGTGGGTCACGCAAAATGCTCCGATCGTTAATATGTTACTGTTGTCCGTACGACATCCAAGAGTGCATGTCACTTTGGCTTTGTAAGTTATTTAGTATTTTTATAAAAAAATATAATAATTATTTGTGAACAAAAAAAATAATATAATTTTATTCATATTACTAAACAGGATTACCGTTTATCAGGCATCGCAACCTTTCACTAATTGATCATATTGAGTTCTTACCCATCCTAGTGCTGCTTCTGGATTTTGATTTTTAACATCATCTACATAGCGTTCGAATACTTTGGCGGAGCGCGATGTTTCTAAAGATATCACATTCTGATTAGGCATAACTGTAAAATAAATAAAGAATACTACAGCTACCAAAATGATTCCCCGGCAAACGCCAAATACAAAACCTAACATTTGGTCAAACCCACCCAAAATAGATTTTTGTACTAATGTCGAAAATAGTGGTGTAAATAATGACACAACCAGCAAGGCTGCCGCAAATACAATCGCAAAACTGGTTAGTATCAATAGTTCACAACTGTCGCCCAACATATCCCCAAGGTATGGAATTTGGCGCACCAAAGGCCTTCCTATATCAGCAAATGCAAATGCTAAGGCTGCCGCGGCAGCCCATCCTCCAATAGTCATGACTTCGCGCACCATTCCTCGCGAATAGGCCAATAAGGCTGACATTACGATTACAATCGCCACGCCACCGTCAACTATTGTAAAACCTTCCAATACACTTCTCCAGCCAATGATTTTTTAACGTGATCCAAATAATTCTTCAACCAAACTGGCCAAATCTGTTACTGGACGCACCGTGAGCCCAGACACCTTTTCCGCTTTCTTTGATGCGGGCACTAGAGCCTGACAGAAACCAAGTTTTTGAGATTCTTTCAACCTACTTTCTACCTGTGATACCGGTCTTAGGGCCCCTGAAAGAGATATTTCTCCAAAAATTACGGCATCTTTTGGTAAAGCAACATCTTCACGTGCCGATACTAGGGCAGCGGCCACTGCCAGATCAGCGGCGGGCTCGTTAACGCGCATTCCACCAGCCACATTTAAGTAGACGTCAAGCCCAGTAAATGGAATGCCACAACGCGCTTCTAGCACTGCCAAGATCATCGCTAGCCTTTGCCCATCCCAGCCCACAACGCTGCGGCGCGGCTGCCCATGGGGTGAAGGGGCCACGAGAGCCTGAAATTCGCATAGTACTGGGCGCGTGCCCTCAATACCCGCGAATACTGCGGACCCAGGTGTTGGGTTGCCGCGCTCGGACAAAAATAGTGCAGAAGGGTTTTTGACCTCAACCAAGCCTTTCCCTGTCATTTCAAATACACCAATTTCATCAGCAGGACCAAAGCGGTTTTTCACGGCACGCAATAAGCGAAATTGATGATTTCGCTCACCCTCAAAATACAAAACTGTATCAACCATATGTTCAACAATACGTGGTCCTGCAATCTGACCATCTTTAGTCACATGGCCCACCATGATTACAGAAACACCTTTACGTTTAGCGTAAGTGGTCAGTTCGTGGGCAGATGATCGCACCTGGCTAACTGAGCCTGGCGCGGCTTCAATATGATCTGCCCACATGGTTTGAATTGAATCAATGATAACTAAATCTGGCTTTTCTAGATCCAAAGTTGTGAGAATATCACGTAGGTTTGTTTCAGCTGCCAATATTAATGGGCTATCTGTAAGTCCTAAGCGTTTTGCACGCATACGGACCTGAGCTGTAGCTTCCTCACCAGATACATAAATGACCTTTAGCCCATTTCGCGCAAACCGTGCTGCTGCCTGCAAAAGAAGAGTAGATTTACCTATACCTGGATCGCCGCCCACCAGAAGCGCGCTGGCTTGCACTAGCCCACCGCCTAAAACCCGGTCCAGTTCTGCCACGCCTACTTTGGTGCGCGGTGGTGGTTCTTCGATGGTTGCCAAATCTGTAAGTGTTATTGTCCGGCCACGTTTACCACCCAACGTTTTACTGGGCCCTGCGGAGAGTGGGCCTTGGTCGGTTAAAGTGTTCCAAGCCTGACAGCTATCACATTGCCCAGCCCATTTAGTGTGCGCTACGCCACATTTACTGCACGTATATGAAACTTTGGCCATCAACGACCCCTTTAACTTAAGTATTGATTATACAGATTTTCGCTAAAAACATCACAAATTTTCTTTAAACTGTATATTAGCGTAGTGTTTCAATAGGGCCTTGGGCGCGGCCATGGATAAATTGATCGACATAGGGATCGCCGCTGTGGGCCATTTCATCGCAAGTGCCAGACCATCGTATCAAGCCACTTTGGAGCATGGCTACTTTATCCGCAATAGCCTCAACTGAAGTCATATCATGAGTTATTGTAATGGCCGTCGCTCCCATTTCAACAACAACTTCACGAATTAAATCATTGATAACACATGCCATAATTGGATCTAGTCCTGTTGTAGGCTCATCAAAAAATATAATTTCAGGGTCTGCTGCGATGGCACGCGCTAAACTAACCCGTTTTTGCATCCCTCCCGATAGTTCTGCGGGCAGTCGGTCGGCCACATCTGGTGACAACCCAACCCTACGTAGTTTTTCTATAGCAATTTCACGGGCTTCAGTTTTGGGCCGTTTTAAATTGCCGCGTTGTAGGCGGAAGGCCACGTTCTGCCAGACTGACATAGAATCAAATAATGCCCCACCCTGAAATAACATACCAAACATACTCATATAGTTATCGGGTTGCATTTGGGTGACGTCTTGGCCTTCAATATAAATTTTACCATTGTCGATATTTTCAAGTCCCAGAACAGTCTTGATTAGTACTGATTTTCCGGTGCCTGATCCACCAATGATTACCAGGCTTTGACCACGCCCAACTGTCAGGTCAACACCACGTAAAACGTGGTTACCTCCAAAAGACTTATGAACTTTATCAAACTGTATCATGCTGTAAAAAAGACTGCAGTGAGTAAAAAATTAGCAGCCAAAATGAAAATAGCTGCTGCCTGTACTGCTGATTTTGTTGCCGTACCCACGCCCTGCGCACCGCGACCCGATTTTAGACCAAAATAGCAGCCCATTAATGTTGCAATAAATCCAAAAGCTGCACCCTTCGCCAAAGACGACACTATATCTGGTCCGGTTATAAAGTTGATGGTATTCAAGAGATAGCTGGCAGGATTAAAACCCAAGGATTGTGTCGCAACCAAAAAGCCACCAAAAATTCCAATGCTGTCGGCTACGCCCACAAGAATAGGCCCCACTGTTATACCTGCCAGGACTCGTGGAAGCACCAAATACTTTAAAGGTGCAGTCGACAATGTGATCAGTGCATCAATCTGTTCGGTCACTTTCATAGTAGCTAATTCTGCTGCTATTGAGCTAGTTACTCTCGCAGCGATCATCAGACCAGCCAATACAGGGCCGAGTTCACGGACCATGCCAATAGCTACAATTTGTGGTACTACCTCAGGTGCATTAAATCGAGATCCGCCAGAGTAAATTTGTAAAGCCAGCGCAGCGCCAGTGAAAAGTGCTGTAAGCCCAATAACTGGTAATGAAAGGTACCCTACACTCACAACTGCTAAAGCAAATTCCCGAGGATAATAAGGTGGACGCAAAATATGTGATAGGGTGCTACCGGTAAAAATCGCTACCCTGCCTAATGCAGATAAAATCCTAATAACCACATTACCAAGAGCGTTAATGATACCTATCACAGCCAATATCATTGGCTTACATAGTGTCGGGCGTAGCGCATGCCAAGAGATGTTAGGATTTCATATCCAATTGTCCCAGCCATATCCGCCAAGTCATCTATTGTTTGGTATGGACTGAGAATGTCGAGCTCCTGTGGATCGTGGTCTAAATGTGTTATGTCTACTCCAATCATATCCATTGAAACTCGGCCAGCAATTAAGCAGGGGGTTTTATCTACCCAAAGCTTACCGTGGTTGGATATGGTGCGGATTAACCCATCTCCATAACCTGCGGCCACTGTGGCAATTCGGGATGGGCCTTGAGCCGTCCAACTATTGCCATATCCTACGGTTTCACCAGCTTGGACATTGCGAATTTGAATTACAGGCAATGACAAGTGAACTACATGACTTGATTTACGAAATGGTAAACCGCCATAAAGACCAATTCCTGGTCTCGTTATATCAAAATGATATTCAGGACCCAACAAGAGCCCTCCCGTCGCAGCAAGCGATCGCTTTACGCCAAGGCCGTCTGTCATCGACTTAAATAAGTCAAGTTGCTGGCGGTTCATAGGGTGGTCTGGGTCATCCGCACAAGCTAGATGGCTCATTACCAGGTTAGGTTTCAAGGGCATCACTGTATTTTGTACAGCCTCCCATTCGGCCGGCTCCATTCCAAGTCGGTTCATGCCGGTGTCAAGTTGAATACCGAACGAGTGGCCGGGAAGTGCCTCTATATGGCGGGTAAGCTGGTTGAAGGAATTCAAAATTGGGATCAAATGAAGGTCATGGATCATTTCAGTGTCGCCGCGCATGTGACCGGAAAATACATTAATGCTGACACTATCTCCCAACTCGCGCCTGATTGCTGAAGCTTCTTCCGCGGCAGCCACAAAAAACTGCCGCGCGCCAGCGTGATATAAAGCGTTCGCAACGCGCCCAGCGTCTAGGCCATATCCGTCAGATTTAACTACTGCACCTGTTTCTACAGCATCTGAACTTAATGCATTCAGTGCCGCCCAATTTGTTGCGATGCCGTTTAGGTTTATTGTTAAATGTCCTGTACTCATATTTCCTTGTGATCCTGAAGTTGGGAGGCGGTCAAGGCAAATTTATTAACCTCTTCAAAATAGAAATTAATAAAGGTAACCGTTAGAATTGATCTTCTTGTGGCTGCTGCCATGGCTTTATTAAATTCCCAAAGCGTGTGAATTGCCCTTCAAAGCTTAACTCAACAGTGCCAATTGGCCCATGCCTTTGCTTGCCAATTACAACTTCTGCTTTGCCGTGTAGGCGTTCCATTTCTTCTTGCCAAATGCCCATCTTATCAAGCTCATGGTCACCAGGCTTTTCACGTTCTTTATAATACTCTTCTCGAAACACAAACATAACCACGTCGGCATCTTGTTCAATCGATCCAGATTCGCGCAAGTCTGACAGCTGTGGGCGTTTGTCTTCGCGATTTTCAACCTGCCGTGACAGCTGCGATAATGCAATTACTGGGATATCTAGCTCTTTTGCAATGGCTTTTAACCCCATGGTGATTTCAGATATTTCATTAACGCGGTTTTCAGACCGCCCTGTGCCCCGAACCAGCTGTAGATAGTCAATAAATAGGGCGTCTAAACCGTGAGTTCGTTTGAGACGGCGAGCTCGAGCGGCCAATTGGCTGATAGGTAAAGCTGGCGTGTCGTCGATAAAGAGGGGCGCTGCCTCCAACTCTTTGGCAGCATCTACGATCCGGCGAAACTCACTTTCAGTGAAATCTCCACGGCGTATTTGGTTAGATGGAATTTCTGCAACCTCAGACAAAATGCGTGTAGCTAATTGCTCAGCCGACATCTCAAGACTAAAAAAACCGACCACTCCTCCATCAATAGCTCCCTCTTCCCCGGAAGCGGTAATGCCTTTTTTATAGGCCCTAGCAATATTAAACGCCACGTTTGTAGCTAGAGACGTTTTTCCCATTGATGGCCGGCCTGCTAAGATAAGTAGGTCGGACCTGTGCAAACCACCCAGTTTTTTATCCATATCCACAAGTCCAGTCGAAACACCTGCCAGACCACCTTCACGTTGATACGCGGCATTAGCGACTTTTACCGCATCGGTTACAGCAGTGAGAAACGACTGAAATCCTTGTTCGGTTTGCCCCTGTTCTGCTAAAGCATAAAGTTTTTGCTCAGCCTCAACGATTTGCTCTTTTGGCTCACTGTCAACGTCAACTCGCGCTGCTTTAGCGGCTATATCATTGCCAACTTTGATCAACTCGCGGCGGATCGCTAAATCATAAATTATTTCAGCATAGTCTCGCACTGCGAAGGATGAAATTGCAGCTCCAGCAAGTCGAACCAAATAAGCTGGTCCACCCAGTTCAGCAAGACCCGCGTCATCTTCTAAAAAGGCTTTTAGGGTCACTGGGCTTGCTAAATTATTTTTAGCGATCCGGGCACTTGCCGTTTCAAAAATGCGTGCGTGCACTGGATCATAAAAATGTTCGGCACCCACAATAGGAGCTACACGTTCGAACAACTCATTATTTGTCATAATTGCACCTAAAAGCTGTTGCTCAGCTTCAATTGAGTGCGGCAACCCAATGGATATTGCTGAACCTATTTCTTGAACTTTTAGACTCAAAGTCTCACTCATATCCATTTCTCCCAGTTCAATAGTTTAGAGCAATTGCTTGTGTTTGACCACGTGGAATAGGTCTGTGCACATCCTGTGGATAAACTAATTTATTTTTGTTAATTAAGTATTTTTGTGCTCCAATACTTATATATTGTGGCTCTGAACTTTTATTTACACATTGAGGACATCGTTCAATGCGGATGTCTATCCATCTCCACAATCGATCTACAAGTTTATATCTCGATTTTTTTTAATTGGTGTGTGCTGCCTGCCAAGATTCTGGGGATTTCAAAAAGACTTCCACTTCGCGCAAGGTAACGCTGTCGAAGGTCCCTCGCTCGCGTGCTTCAGCAAGAACATCCCACCATGTGCACAAGTGATGCAAGGTCACGCCATGGTCACTTAAAGTTTTCTCGGTCTGCGGGAAAATACCATAATAAAAAATAACAGCAGTATGGGAACATATGGCACCGGTTTCACGGATTGCGTCTACAAAAGAAATCTTGGAGCCTCCATCCGTAGTGAGGTCCTCAACTAACAGCACTCGTTGGTCTTCGGTCATTACCCCTTCAATACGAGCATTGCGGCCGTAGCCCTTAGGTTTTTTGCGTACATAGGTCATTGGCAAAGCCATACGCTCAGCAATTAGTGCACTAAACGGAATACCTGCTGTCTCGCCACCAGCCACATTGTCAAAGGCCTCAAACCCTGCATTGCGCATTACAGTTACAGTCAAAAAATCCATTAAAGTGCTACGTATGCGTGGGTAGGAAATCAGTTTACGGCAATCAATATATGTTGGCGATGGTTTGCCAGAGGCAAGGATGAATGGCTCTATTGCATTAAAATGAACAGCTTGAATTTCAAGCAGCATCCGAGCTGTCAGACGCGCCATTTCACGTTGATCAGGGAAACTTGTAGGAATCATGGGTAGGGCCTTTTGTTGCTATGGGACTAATCGGTGACCTTCCAATGAAGATCAATGCCTGGATTAAATACAGTGACTGGCCCCACGTCAGTGTTAATGTGGCTAGGAAACTTAATTGGTACGCCTTTGGTTATTTTTATTCGTTCTGTGTTGGGAGCTAAGTTGTAAAATTTGGGGCCAAAAAGTGATATAAAACCCTCCAATTTATCTAAAGATTGGGCATGTTCAAATACTTCAGCTAAACACGAAATGGTGTTTGTTGCCGAAAATACGCCAGCGCAGCCACAGGCGCTTTCTTTGTCGTTATCCACATGCGGCGCACTGTCTGTACCTAGAAAATAACAGGGATTTCCACTAGTGGCGGCCGCCAGAAGCGCCTGACGATGCTTTTCCCGTTTAGCAACAGGCAGACAGTAATAGTGTGGCCTCAGGCCTCCGGCGAGGATGTGGTTACGGTTGATGATTAAATGGTGAGTGGTGATCGTGGCTGCCAACTTGCCGGGGACGGACTTCGCGTAAGCGGCACCTTCGGCGGTGGTAATATGCTCCATCACTATTTTCAAATTAGGAACGCGCTGTCGTAAAGGATCAAGTACCCGGTCAATAAAAACGGCCTCCCGGTCAAAAATGTCAATATCAGAATCGGTTACTTCGCCATGTACGCACATGGGCATACCAATTTCAGCCATCCGCTCTAAAACTTTGCGCAACTTATCAAAGTTTCGCACGCCGTCTGCAGAATTTGTGGTGGCGCCCGCGGGATATAGCTTGGCTGCCGTCACTAGCCCGGTGGCATGTGCTGACGCAAGATCATCGGGGTCAGTCTGTTCTGTAAGATAAAGTGTCATCAGTGGCTGAAAAGTGGATTCCTTGGGTAAAGCAGCCAAAATACGCGCTTTGTATGCCATTGCCTGTGCTGCCGTGACTATCGGCGGCACAAGATTTGGCATAATTATGGCTCGTCCAAAATCACGCGCACTTTCGGGGACAATTCCCGCCAACATCTCGCCATCGCGAAGATGTAAATGCCAATCATCTGGGCGGGTAAGGGTCAAGCTTTTCTTCATACAGTTTGTTTAACCGGGCTAACGTTGACCTTCCAGTGTAAATTTAATCAATGTTGGCACCATGTAAAGGTAAGGTTTTAGTCCAGTCTTGTGTGGCGGTTATTCTATTCACATGTTATTCAAGGTTAAATATTACTGATACGAAGGAGTTATGATGCTGACGTTTATTCTTTCTGTAATAGCGGGTTTCTCAACGCCTTATGTCGAACCCACTGTCACTAAGCTTTTGAAATCAAAACTGAATAATATGCCGGTGCATGAGGGGGAATATCGGACTATTACCTTTGTTTCATTGCTTGTATCTGTAGCAATTGCTGCGATTGTATCAGGCTTACTAGCGTCGGCCTTTACTGTGCTTTTCGGCGGGGCAATTGGATTGTTTGGTGTGCGCCTGTTTCAGGCGGGGAAACTTTTTATGGATGGGAAATATAATAACCTGGATGAGGACTAGTTGATATCAATTAAAATGGTTCATAGGATTTTTAATCCATGCAGATAATACAAAGCGGGAATGCCGATTTCTGACTTGCTTATTACCGCTCATCCGGCATATTCGGGCGATTGAAAATCAAGGATTACTAAAATTACCATTATTTCAGACTTATCTATTTAAAACCTGTTTTTGGTAGTCTTTGATCGCACAGTCTCAGGCGTGAGTCTCTTTTTAGTTTCTATTAGCACTGCCCAGTCT
>JAVLEV010000028.1:0-13166 GCA_031920365.1 Planktomarina sp.
TCTCCAACTAAATCCCCAGAAACCACCTCTCCAGGTAGAGTGCGGTCCACGAAGATTGGCCCTAAAGCCAAACCATCGCCTAGATGACCCAAGCGCTCAATGGTAATTTCCATTACGTTTTTTCCATTACTAAAAAGCCACCAGACTGATGCTTCCAAAACGCAGCATATGCCCCGTCCACAGCCAATAAGCTGGCATGCGTTCCCTCTTCCACAATATGCCCTTCCTCAAGAACCACAATACGATCCATGCGTGCAATCGTCGAAAGTCGGTGTGCAATCGCAATTACTGTCTTGCCTTCCATCACTTTGTAAAGCGTATCAAGGATTTCAGCCTCTACAACACTATCAAGCGCCGATGTAGCTTCATCCAATACTAAAATTGGAGCATCCTTTAAAATCACCCGCGCCAAGGACACTCGCTGACGTTGACCACCCGAAAGCTTCACTCCACGCTCGCCAACTTGGGCATCATATCCCGTGCACCCCTGCGGATCTTGCAAAGTCAGAATAAAGTCATGCGCCTCAGCTTTCTTGGCTGCTTCTATCATATCCGCCTCTGAGGCGCCTAGCTTACCATACAGAATATTCTCGCGCACTGAGCGGTGCAGAAGTGAACTGTCTTGCTGAACGACACCAATTTGTGCGCGCAGACTATCTTGAGTAACTTGTGAAATATCTTGCCCATCAAACTCGATTGTGCCTTCCTCAATATCATAAAATCGCAATAAAAGCTTTATAAGGGTGGATTTTCCAGCACCACTAGCGCCAACCAGTCCAACACTTTGCCCAGGCCTAATATTTAGCGATACATTCTCAAGACCGCCAAAATCACGGCCATAGCGGTGGGTCAGATTTGATACCAAGATCTGCCCTGTTTTCATCCGCAAAGAAACCGCATCTGGTGCGTCTATCAACTGAATCGGCGCTGAAATAGTTTCCATACCCTCTCGGATTACACCCAATTGGCGAAACACAGTTGTCAGCGCCCAAATAATCCAACCAGACATGCCATTTATTCGGGTGGTAAGGGCAGCGCCAGCTGCAATCACTCCAACACTAGCACCACCCACTGTCCACAAATAAATTCCCCAACCCACAACGCCGACGACCAGTAATCCGTTAAGTATCACCAGTCCGATATCCATGAGCGTATAAAGCCGCATTTCATATTGAAATGTAGTGCGTGCCTTCTCGATTGCCTCAACCCCGTAGTTCAGCTCAAGGTCGTCTTGCGAAAACATCTTAACTGAATGTATGTTGGTATAACTATCCACAACTCGCCCCGTAACAGCGCTGCGTGCATCAGAAGACGCGGTAGAAGCGGGACCAACCCGCCGCACTGTCCAAAACACCAGCGCGCCGTAAAGCCCCACCCAAATTATCATAGGAATAGCTAACCTTGGATCGGCCCCTGCCAATAAGAAAATAGCACCGATTAAGTAAGCAATCGAAAATGTCACTGCGTCAAAAGCTTGAAACACGACCTCGCCAGTGGCTGGTGGAGTTTGCATTATACGGTTTGCAATGCGGCCAGCGAAGTCGTTCTCAAACCAGCTCACTGATTGCCCAAGCACATGCCTGTGCGCCCGATAGCGCACCAATGTACCTACATTGGGCAACATCGCATTATTTTGTAGTAATGTATTAATCGCCTGAATAAGCGGCCTTAGCGCCAAAATAAACACCGCCACAGAAATCAACTCAACCTTATGGGCGGTCCAAAATACGGCTGGGGTTGTATCAGACAAAAGCGTAATCAACCGGCCCAGATACCAAATCAGGCCTACCTCAATCACTGCAACTACGGCCGAAAAGCACCCTAAAAACCAGAAAATATTTTTAAACGGCAAAAGGTATTCACACAAAAAGGGCCATAGCTGACGCGGTGGTGTGTTACTGACAGGATAGGGTTGATAAGGGTCAACTAATTTTTCAAAAAATCTAAACATGGCTACTAACGGTACATATTGGTGTAATTTTATAAAGGTGTATTTCAGACTGTGGTCACAAAGTGCACAGTAGAGCAATTAGCTCAGGTTTTTCAAGTTTCATATGTGACTCAAGCCAGGCCTGCTGCGCCTGCCGCAACGCCGCCCCGAGTTCTGGACCTTCAAAAAGGCCCTTGAGGTCAACTGCCTTAATGGGAAAAATCGCAAGAGCCCCCGCACTAATGGCCTGCCAGTCCTCATATGCTGGCATTTGCTCCACCCAGGCCGAGCGCAACAACCAAGACGACCAACCGTGCTCAGCCCCAAGTGCAAACCCATGCGCTAGAGGTAGATCTGAATTCTGCCCATGATGGCGCAACTTTTCGACATGTTTTAAGGCAGCGTTACTCAACCTCAGATGCGTTTGTGGAGCTTCACCACCAAGTAAAGCCAGTCGACGTAAACCGTCAGGCTCTGCTCCCTGTTCTGCCTCAACCAAAAGTGCCATTCCGCGAGCAGTGGCTCCGGGAAAAATATGAGCTAGAATGCCTGTAGCTTCCATCGCTGATAGCGCTGGGGCAGGATTGGGCGCGGAGAGCAGCTTAAGAAGCTCAACGCCAATTCGCTCTTTTGAAATCAAATCCAGCCCAAACTTCAGCTCAGCACATGCGGCAAGCCCTTCAGGATCAATACCCTGATCTGGGTCTCCATACCAAGCCCAGAACCTGAAAAACCGAAGAATGCGCAGATAGTCCTCCGAGATGCGACTGCCAGCGTCACCAATAAACCGAAGCCTGTGGCGTTTAACATCTTCCAGCCCACCCAGAGGGTCAATAAGGTTTCCCAGTACATCGGCATAGAGCGCGTTCATGGTGAAATCTCGGCGGGCTGCATCCACCTCCACTGACATCTCAAAAGCCACGGTGGCATGCCGGCCATCTGTTCCAGCATCATGCCTAAATGTAGTGATCTCATAGCCTTGCTTACCCAACTGGAAAGTCAGAGTCCCGTAGGCCTCGCCAGTAGGAATTACTCGCACGCCAAGAGCCTCCGCAATGTCACGCATTTGCGAGGGTGTGGCATCCGTTGCCAGATCAATATCTGTAGCGCCAACCGCCATCAAAACATTGCGCACACACCCTCCAACATAGAGCAACTCAAAGCCTGCAAGCTCAAAGCCTGCGAATATAGGTATCAGTGCTTCCTGGTCCAGTGCGGTGGTATCAACCCTCATAAAGCCTCCATCTGTTCCGCAAAGCCACGCAAAATTCGGGCTGTTGCTCCCCAAATATAATAGGGTCCATAGGGCACAGTATAATAGGCACGGTTTTTTCCGTTCCAAATGCGTTTCTGGACATAAAAATTATCTAATTGCAAAACATGGCGCAATGGCACCTCAAACACTTCTGCGACCTCACCTGGATTTGCCCTCACCTGCCAGGGCTCAGAGATCCAGCCAATAGTTGGGGTCACCTTAAAACCGGTCACGGTGTTATGCACAGGCAAATGACCCAAAACGCAAACCAACTCTGGGCTTAATCCAATTTCCTCATAAGCTTCGCGGAGCGCGGTAGCTGCAATATCCACATCCCCCACATCGCACTTACCGCCCGGAAAAGCAATTTGACCCGGATGAGCGTCAAGATGAGCCGCACGCATAGTTAGTACAAGATTCACACCACTTGGCCGCTCAATTAAAGGCACCAAGACGCCTGCATCCCGGACAGGGACCACACATCCCGCAAATCTAGGGTTAAGATCGAAATCTGAGGAGGCCGCCGCCGGGCGCGCTAGCGCTCGGAGAATATCAGCTTGCTGCTGTATCATTTTCTACCGGCATTTTAGCCTCAAACCCTAACGTATCAGGATCAAAAGTATAATGCGCACCACAGAACTGGCAATCAGCTGTTACTTGATTGGCATCGGTAGTCATATGCCGAATATCTTTAGCCGAATAAATCGACAGGCTTTGTCGTACGCGGTCATCCGAACAGGTACAACCAAAAGTGACTGGTTGAATATCGTAAATCCGTGGTTGTTCTTCATGAAACAAACGCAGCAATAATTGCGTAGGTTCAATTAATGGCCCTACAAGCTCAAGCTGATCAACCGTATCAAGCAAGATGTTTACCCGATCCCAGTTTTCACTTGCATCACCATCCAACAAATCAGAAGCACTCATCAAACCATCTTCGCCCATAGGCTCCTTTATAGTTACATGTGAGCCAGCCAACGGCATGTGTTGCAACATAACCCCACCAGCACGCCAACCACTGTTACCATCTGCCTCCTGAGAATATCCAAACGCCAATGAAAACCGGGTGGGAATCTGCTCAGATTGTGCAAAATAGGCCTCAGCACAAGAAGACAGCGAAGCGCCAGCAATCGGTGTTATGCCCTGATACGGCGTCATGTCTTGACCCTGGTCAATCAGGATCGCAAAATACCCACTTCCAATCTGCTGGAAACCATCTGCATTAGTATCAATAGAATCTGCATCATAACTCGCGTAAGCGCGGATACGGGCTGGCTCACCGTCACCAGTCGGACCGTAGTAGTCAGTCGCAATCAAGCGAACGGGACCACTGCCCCTCACCTGCAGCGACAACTTCCAGCGCAGCTTCATAGTTTGGCCAATCAGAGCAGTTAGCAGCGTCATTTCCGCTACTAGTGCCTCAACAACAAGTGGGTACTCATGCTGTGCTAGCACCTTATCCAACACCCCATCTAATCGTGCCACGCGGCCGCGAATATCCGATGCATCCAATTGAAACGGTAAAACCGTATCATCCCAACTAATTTTTGCAGAACGTATCATAATTTCTTTCCATAGATTGGCCTTGCCTTAACTTGTACATATAAGCGCGTCTAGACACGCACCAACTCTTGGAGGTTAAATTGCAACGTTTTGGCACCAGCCCAGACCCCAACCGACACTACATTTCCCGTCCCGGTGTCTATGTAATTTTACCCCATGCTGGGAGTCTTCTTACAACTTTCCAAGCAGGGATACACAATGAATATCAATTGCCTGGGGGGGGCGTCGACCCTGGAGAGCAGCCGTTACAAGCACTTTACCGCGAGGTATTTGAAGAGACCGGCTGGTGCATTACTCAGCCAAGGGTATTTTTTCGCTTCAAACGTTTTTTGTTTATGCCAGACTACAATCTTTGGGCGGAAAAAATTTGTACAATCTACAGCGCGCAACCCATCAAGAGAAAATCGAAGCCGCTCGAACCAGATCATTATCCTGTAATGCTGCCGGTTGAAGCGGCCATAAATCACTTATCTAGCCCAGGAGATCGCCACGCTGTATCTATGTTCTTTAAATTTTAGCCTTAAGAAGGCCTAGCCTAAATAATCAAGTCGACCATTGCCTCATCCCCAGTGATGTCGCGGATCGACATACCAGCATTCTCTAAGCGCTCAGATAGGCTTGCAAAGTTTTCTGGCACCGAGGTTTCAATACCTAGAAGAACTGTCCCAAAGTTTCGTGCGGATTTTTTAAGATACTCAAACCGAGAGATGTCATCATCTGGGCCCAAAAGCCCCAAAAAATCTTTCAATGCGCCAGGCCTTTGTGGCAAGCGGAGAATAAAATACTTTTTAACACCTGAAAACCGCTGGGCGCGTTCTTTAACTTCTGGCAAACGCTCAAAATCAAAGTTCCCTCCAGATGACACACAAACAACTGTTTTGCCTTTTATCTTTTCTTTCAGATCTTTTAAGGCATCTAGCGCCATGGCCCCTGCGGGCTCTAGTACTACGCCTTCAACATTGAGCATCTCCAATATTGTAGTACAAATACGATCCTCGGGGATCGCCAAGACGTGATCAGCATCAATACCCTTAAGGGCTGCAAATGTATGCTTGCCAATACGTGCGACCGCAGCACCATCTACAAATGTATCAACATTCTCGATCTTTGTAGGCTCTCCAGCTAGTACAGCTGCAGCAAGGCTTTTTGCTCCAGTGGGTTCTACATAAAATATTTCTGTATCAGGAGCCCGCTCCATTAAAAGGCGGCGTGCAGATGAAGACAGCCCACCCCCACCCACGGCAACAACCAAAATATCCGGTGCTGCCTCAAGTTGCTCAAGCATTTCATGTGTCACTGTCGCCTGGCCCTCAATCACATCTTGATCATCAAAGGGTGATAAAAAATGCCCCCCCACCTCAGAGCAATAGGTTTGGCTGGCGTGTAGAGTATCATCGAAATAGTCACCAACTAAGCGTACCTCAACCCACTCCCCACCAAATAGCTTTGTTTTGTTTATTTTTTGCTGCGGAGTAGTCACAGGCATAAATATAACGCCGTTTTTGCACATATGCTTACAAACAAATGCTACGCCTTGCGCATGATTGCCAGCACTAGCACAAACAAAAACCTGCTTATCCAATTGCTTGCCCATCGCATTATAGGCACCACGTAACTTATAAGAGCGAACTGGAGAAAGGTCTTCTCGCTTGAGCCAAATATCAGCTTCGTACGCAATCGACAAATAATCATTGCGTTGCAGCGGTGTAGCTGGAAACAATTTCCGCATGCGGAGGGTGGCCTCGGCGGCTTGTATACTAAAGGTTGTCATAACTGTGACTAGTGACTCAAACTGCCAAAATGCGCAAGTTCTAGGTCAGAGACCCGTTTTCGCCAAGAAGTCAGAAGTACTAATGAGAGTACTCAAAATTTAGATTGGCCAACTTGCCGCGCAAACAAAAACCATGTACCTCCGCGCAAGCCACTATTTGGAACATTTGAATTGGAAAACGCATGTCAGCCCCTAAGAAAGTTGTTCTAGCCTATTCAGGCGGATTAGACACCTCAATCATTCTCAAATGGTTACAAATCGAGTATGGGTGTGATGTTGTAACTTTCACGGCTGATCTTGGTCAAGGTGAAGAGCTTGAGCCCGCACGAGCCAAAGCAGAACTAATGGGTGCCTCTTCAATTTATATTGAAGATGTACGTGAAGAGTTTGTTCGCGACTATGTGTTTCCAATGTTCCGGGCCAACGCTCTTTACGAGGGTCTCTATCTTCTTGGCACCTCAATCGCACGGCCTTTGATCTCAAAGCGCTTGGTTGAAATTGCAGCGATTGAAGGTGCGGACGCCGTAGCCCACGGCGCTACTGGCAAAGGCAATGATCAAGTAAGGTTTGAGTTAGCCGCCTATGCTCTGAATCCAGATATAAAGGTAATAGCTCCGTGGCGTGAATGGGATCTGTCTAGCCGTACCAAACTAATTGACTTTGCAGAAAAAAACCAAATTCCAATCGCCAAAGACAAGCTTGGTGAGGCACCGTTTAGTGTTGATGCAAACCTATTGCACACCTCTTCTGAGGGAAAGGTACTAGAAAATCCAGCACTAGAGGCACCGGAATATGTTTATCAGCGCACGGTAAACCCTGAAGATGCACCAAACACTCCGGAATATGTTGAAATTGGCTTTGCCGCTGGCGATGCGATTTCTATCAACGGCGCTATAATGTCCCCTGCCAATATTCTAACAAAGCTAAACTCTCTCGGAGGCAAGCATGGTGTTGGCCGGCTTGACTTGGTTGAGGGTCGCTTTGTTGGAATGAAGTCTCGTGGAATATATGAAACTCCAGGCGGTACTATACTCCTTGAAGCCCACCGTGCCATTGAATCTATAACTCTTGATCGTGGCGCGGCTCACCTTAAGGATGAGCTAATGCCAAAATATGCTGAATTGATTTATAATGGCTTTTGGTTCAGCCCTGAGCGCGAGATGCTACAAGCGATGATAGATAAATCACAAGAGTATGTAACCGGCACAGTACGTTTAAAGCTATATAAAGGCTTGGCAAAAACCGTTGGCCGCTGGTCAGATTATAGCCTATATTCAGAGGCGCATGTAACCTTCGAAGATGATGCAGGCGCCTATGACCAAAAAGATGCGGCCGGTTTTATTCAGCTCAACGCCTTACGTTTAAAGCTTTTGGCCGCTAGAAAAAATAAAGTTGGCTGATTTCGTTTTTAACGTGCCACCCAGGTTATCACCACAACCCAAACCTATTAGACTGCGAAAGTCCGTATTTTAGGCTGTCTGCTTAACCGCCTCAAGTTTTTGGTAGATTTCTTTCGCCTGCTCAAAGATCTCCAAAAACTCAGTGGCCACAACCGGAATGGGCCCTGGCGCTGTACCAAATCCAGTAGATTGGTGTACCGCATCATACCAATAAGGAGCCCAGACCCCATCTTCAGGACGCGGCCCAGCCACCCAACTTAGCATTGCGGAATCAAACTCAATTCCAAGGCCACCACAAAGACCCAAAAGAGCCATTTTTGGGTTGGCGAGTATGTCATCACTATCAATAACGATTGGCTTTTGGCCCAGTGACACACAGTGATCATAAATTCGCTTTTGTTGTACAAACCCAAGATCATCTAATGTCAGAGTTTTACGTTTTCGCTCATAGCTTGCGATTACTCTTGCAGGCTCTCTTATCAAAAATACATTTTTTTGGTGTTCTACCCAATCCACTGAAAATTGTGGAAGCATATGATGGGTAAGTTGCTTTTGGTACCATATAGAATGGCCACCAGGAATAGGACCAGTCACGTGCGCACTTATGACTTCTGGATCATGCGCCAAGCTTTCAAGGATTGCATCGTTCATTGGGTGCTGAATACCAGAGTGATGTAAATAAGCGCCATAGTAAGGCTCATCCACAACAGTAGTATCTAACCGATTTCCAAAAGCATACATCATGGCAGTGGAAAGGTTTCGGGGTCCAGACCACATGGCAATTCTCATGCGGTAACTCTCACAATAAGATCTTTATAGAGATCTCGAATTTGCGTCGTAACCGGCCCCATGCCCCCATCACCAATAAGCCGCCCATCAAGTTCAGTCACTGGCGTTTGGGCCCCAAAGGTACCCGTAAGAAAAGCCTCGTCTGCCCCATAAGTATCAACCAGACTGAAGTTTCGTTCAAAAATAGGGATGCTGTTTGCGCAACACAAGTCGATCACCTTTTGGCGAGTAATACCATTCATGCAATAATCACCAGTACTTGTCCAAACAGCACCTTTTCGCACAATAAAAAAGTTGCACGCATTTGTCGTATTCACAAAGCCATGGGTATCGAGCATCAAGGCCTCATCCGCCCCAGCCTTTTCTGCAGCAATACAGGCTAAAATACAGTTAAGTTTTGAGTGTGAGTTAAGTTTTGGATCCTGGGTCATTGGGAGACCACGCAAATGTGGAACCGTCGCCAACCTTATTCCACGCGGTAGACTAGGTTGTGAGTGTTCCATAATAATTGTGAATGTTGGGCCTGATTGAGACAGAGCTGGGTGCTGAAATGGCCGTTTTTTCACACCACGCGTAACCATAACGCGTGCATGGGCATCTGTATGCATATCATTTGCAGCTTGTGTATCAAGCAGGGCCTGCACTACACCGAAACGATCCATCCCCAGATTAATATCAACAGCCTTGGCAGCCTCAAAGAGCCGGTCCAAATGTTCGTCGAGAAAAGCCCACGTGCCATTATAAAGACGTAAGCCCTCCCAAACACCATCTCCCAACATGAAACCACTATCGTAGACGCTGACTAAGGCTTGTCTCTTGGGGACAAGCGCACCATTTAAATAAATCTGGATGTTTTCATTGCGGATATCTTCCGCTGCTTGGTGGGTTGTTAACTGATCTGCCATAGCCGGGACCGTAAGCTCTGAAACAATCGCCGCCAAGTGGTAAAATTTTTACGGCTACCGCTAAAGTCCCACTCAAGCTGTGTTGTGGTGGAGTTTTATCTAAACGGAGATGAGTGCGGTGTTGAATAGATGTGATAGGCGTCATTATAACCGGTATTGTAAGCCATCATCGAATATTACAAGCAGCAATAACAGCCATATTTAGAATATCGTTCACCGAAGACACTGTCGAACAAATTTGAATTGGTTTATCGATTCCAGTCAGGATTGGGCCAATTACAGTAGCTCCCGCCATTTCCTGCATAAGCTTAACAGAAATTGATGCAGAGTGTCGGGCAGGAACAACCAACACATTCGCCGGGCCAGTCAATCGACTAAAGGGGTATTTCTTCATTTCGTTTACGTTTAGCGCCACATCAACAGCCATTTCGCCCTCAAATTCAAAATTAACGCCACGTTTTTGTAAAACATCTGGCGCAATTCTCATTTTTTCGGCCCGCTCCGAAATGGGGTATCCAAAGGTTGAAAAACTCACAAAAGCCACGCGGGGTTCAAGACCCAATGCCCGAGCCACGCTGGCGCCACGTTCTGCAATGTCAGCCAAATCATTCTCATCTGGCCATTCATGCACCAATGTATCTGAAATTAAAACAATTTTACCCTTTGATAGAACGGCCGTCACCCCAACCGCACCATCATGTGGCCCCACATCATAGACATGATTAATCAAATCCAAAACATGGGCTGACTTGCGTGTCACACCAGTAACCAAACCATCACCATGGCCGTGTGCTAGCATTAGCGAGCCAAACACATGACGATCACGAGCGGCAAGCCGGTGAACGTCAGTTTTATCAAAGCCTTTGCGATGTAGTCGCTCATAAAGGTAATCCTTATAGATGCCTAAATTCTCTGTTTTTGCAGCATTCACAATTTCAAGCTCACCCACGGCATCGCCAAGGCCTGCAGCCTCTAATCTTGCGCGTACTTCACCTTCACGGCCCACAACAATAGATTTTCCAAACCCTTGGCGTTGATACATCACAGCCGCACGTAATACGCGCTCATCATGGCCTTCAGAAAAAATCATCCGCGCTTGTGCAGATCGAGCTCGAGCATTAATTCCTCGCAAAATACTAGCCGTTGGATCCATCCGAGTTTTAAGTGATAATTCATAGCCGTCCATATCCACAATTGGCCGACGTGCCACTCCTGTATTCATTCCAGCCCGCGCAACCGCTGGTGGTATGCGATAGATCAACCGTGGGTCAAATGGTGTAGGGATAATATAATCTCTGCCAAAGCTCAATTTCGTACCATAAGCCAGTGTAACTTCATTGGGCACTTCTTCACGTGCCAAATCTGCCAAAGCACGAGCGCAGGAAATTTTCATCTCATCATTAATTGCCCGAGCATGGATATCTAGCGCTCCACGAAACAAGTAAGGAAATCCTAAGACATTATTTACCTGGTTTGGATAGTCTGATCGACCGGTAGCCACAATCGCATCCGGACGCACTTCATGTGCATCTTCGGGTGTAATTTCTGGGTCTGGATTAGCCATCGCAAAAATTACTGGATTAGGGGCCATACTGGCAACCATTTCTGGGGTAACGGCGCCCTTCACTGACACGCCTAAAAATACATCCGCCCCCACCATAACCTCATTCAAAGTCCGGAAGTCTGTATTAATAGCATGGGCAGATTTCCACTGGTTCATACCTTCAGTACGACCCTGGTAAATCACGCCCTTAGTATCACATAACACACAGTTATTATGTTTTGCTCCCATGGATTTAAGTAGCTCAATGCAAGCTATGCCAGCAGCACCCGCCCCGTTCAAAACAATCTTTACGTCCTGGATAAGCTTTCCTGAAAGATATAGGGCATTAATCAAACCAGCTGCACAAATTACCGCCGTACCATGTTGATCATCATGAAAAACGGGTATGTCCATTAGTTCTTTGAGAGCCTGCTCGATAATAAAGCATTCTGGCGCCTTGATGTCCTCTAGGTTAATACCACCAAATGTGGGGCCCATTAACTTGACTGCATTAATAAAGTCTTGAGGGTCCTCTGTATCAAGTTCAATATCAACTGAATTCACATCAGCGAAGCGTTTAAACAAAACAGCCTTGCCTTCCATTACAGGTTTGCTTCCTAACGCTCCAAGATTGCCAAGACCTAGAACCGCAGTTCCATTAGAGATCACAGCAACCAAGTTACCCTTGTTGGTATAATCATATGCCAGTTCAGGGTTATCAGCGATCGCTAAACAGGGAACCGCCACGCCGGGTGAGTATGCTAGAGAAAGATCTCGCTGAGTAGTCATCGGTACTGTAGCAGTGATTTCAAACTTTCCCGGCGTTGGCTCCATATGGAACCCCAGTGCATCTGCGTCTGTAACTTTATTGTTAGCCATTCAGAAACTCCTTACTCACATTCAATTGTACGCTCGTAATAAAGCCACGACAACAGCTTCCTTTAATGGGTATTTTTGCCTAATACTGTTGGCAAACGGAGATCAACCTTTGACTAAGTCTGAAAACTCTATCACGCCAATGATGACACAGTTTCATGAAATAAAAAAAGAATACCCAGCAGCTTTACTGTTTTATAGAATGGGGGATTTCTATGAATTATTCTTTGATGACGCTGTCATGGCTGCAGAAGCTCTTGATATAACACTCACGAAGCGTGGAAAACACCTTGGCAACGACATTCCAATGTGTGGCGTTCCGTTTCATGCAGCGGAGGGCTATCTACTCAGCTTAATCCGGAAAGGCTTTCGTGTTGCGGTTTGCGAACAATTAGAAAGCCCAAAAGAAGCAAAGAGGCGCGGTCCTAAATCTGTGGTTAAACGAGGTGTGGTACGTCTTGTTACTCCCGGAACACTGACTGAAGACAGCCTACTCGTACCACGCCAGAGTAATTTCCTTGCTGCATATACGCTGGTGCGGGATGAAAGCTGCTTGGCTTGGCTAGATATCTCAACCGGCGACGTACACTACAGCCCCTGCCCAGTAGTACGTCTTGGTCCAGAGCTGGCTAGGCTTGCTCCAGCAGAAGTTCTAATTTCAGAGAATACAGTGCCTAGTTTACTTGAAATCATAGCGGAATCTGGAGCGGCCGCCACGCCTTTGGTGCAGTCAATGTTTGATAGCACAATCGGGTTGGAGCGGCTTTCAAAAGCCTTTGGTATAACTTCACCCAATGGGTTTAATGACTTTGGCCGCGCAGAAACTGCAGCGCTTGGTGCTTTAATCGAATATCTAACCACAACACAGAAAGGTCAACTTCCACTGTTGCGGCAGCCTATCTGTGAAGATCAGGGCAGCTTTGTTGCCATTGATGCTGCAACTCGTCGTAATCTTGAGTTAACTCAAACCTTGTCGGGCGAAAAAAAAGGATCGGTTCTGTCGGTTATTGACCAGTCAGTGACCGCTGCTGGCGCGCGGCTTTTACATCGTAGGGTGACAAACCCCTCACAAAAACTTGACGTTATTAACTCGCGAGCTTCAGCTGTTCAGTTTTTCTGCGAAAATAGCGGCCT
>JAVLEV010000028.1:13266-16504 GCA_031920365.1 Planktomarina sp.
CTAGTGATATGATTTGGCTACTTACTGGACCGAATATGGCGGGTAAATCAACATTCTTGCGACAAAATGCTCTAATTGCACTACTAGCACAAACAGGATCGTATGTACCTGCAAGCCGTGCAGAAATCGGAATAGTTTCTCAAATTTTTAGCCGTGTGGGAGCAGCTGATGATTTAGCGCGAGGTCAGTCTACCTTCATGGTTGAAATGATAGAAACCGCAGCTATTTTAACCCAAGCAGATGATCGAGCTTTGGTCATCTTGGATGAGATCGGACGTGGTACTTCAACCTATGATGGTTTATCCATTGCTTGGGCCACACTCGAGCACCTTCATGATACGAACAAATGTCGCGCTCTGTTTGCTACACATTATCATGAACTGGCCCAGCTCTCTACAAAGCTTCAACACGTGGACAACGCCACAGTAATGGTTCGTGAGTGGCAGGGTGATGTGGTTTTTTTACATGAGGTTAAAAAGGGGGCTGCAGATCGGTCTTACGGTGTACAAGTTGCTAAGCTAGCAGGATTACCACAATCTGTTTTAGATCGAGCGAGGGTTGTACTAGACGCACTTGAACGCGGAGAGCGTGAAGGTAATAGCAAGCAGAAAGCGCTAATTGACGATCTGCCTTTATTTTCAGCTATAGCAGCACCCACATCAATAAAACCCACTAAAATTGAAGACGCTTTAGAAAAAATCCAGCCCGATTCACTCACGCCAAAAGAAGCACTTGATTTAATTTACGAGTTGAAATCAAAATTAAATAAATAAAAAGGCGACGATAGCCGCCTAAATTATATTCTAAATGTGTAGACTGCAAAACCTAACCTGGCGTAGACGAAACACCAACCTGAGCTGGTCGCAGCAGGCGATCATGCAACATAAAGCCCTCTGCCATCACCTGAATGATGTCACCAGCCCTTGTGTCAGGCACAGAGGCTTCAAACATAGCTTCATGGTTTTGTGGGTCAAAGCGATCACCAATCTCTGGCATAAGTGGCTCAATACCATGTTTTTTGAATACGTTGACAATTTCCCGCATGGTTAATTCTACACCCTCAATTAAGGCTGCAGCCACCTCACGATGCTCATCCGTCGTCACCTCTAACCCGCGTTTAAGGTTATCATACACTGGCAATAAATCACGCGCTAACTTGGAGCCGCCGTAATTCTCAGCCTCACGCCGATCACGCTCGCTACGCTTGCGTGAGTTCTCAGTGTCAGCCAAGGCACGCATCCACTTATCCTTTAAAGCGTCACGTTCGGCGCGCAGAGCATCAAGCTCCAACTCTTCCTCTGTATATTCTTCATCACCATATTCTTCTTCTTCTGCAAGACTGATATCTTGTAGGAACCCATCTTCGTTTTCTATCGCCATCTGGACCTAACCCCGTTCAGATAAAACTCGCCCAACCATCTGGGCGGTATAATTAACAATTGGCACAATTCTACCATAATTCAATCGAGTTGGTCCGATTACACCAATAGCACCAACAACCTTTCGGTCAGCGTTCATATAGGGAGAAACTACCAAAGAGGAACCCGAAAGTGAAAATAATTTGTTCTCAGATCCAATAAAAATGCGCACGCCCTCTCCTTCATCAGTTAATTGCAAGAATTCTGCAATATCGCGCTTACGCTCCAGGTCGTCAAACAGAACCCTAACACGCTCTAAGTCTTCGGCTGTTCCAGCTTTTTCCAAAAGATTCGATCTGCCACGGACTATAAGGCGCTCATTATCTCCGCCAGCGTCCTGCATGACAGCAATACCGGCTTCGACAAGGCTAGTAGTTAATACATCAAGCTCTGTACGGTGCTTTTTAATCTCTAAAACGATTGTAGATTGTAGTTCGTGTAAGGTCTTGCCTTGACCAATTGCGTTTAAAAAATTAACAGCCTCACGCATTTGGCTCGGCGTTTGACCTAACGGTGGCCGAAAGACGCGGTTTTCAACTTCCCCATTGGCAAAAACTAAGACTACCAAAGCACGGTCAGTCGCTAATGATACAAATTCTATATGCTTTATAGGGGATGACTTTTTTGGCGCCAAGACTAGAGAGGCTCCTTTTGTTAGGCCAGATAAAGCGCTGGACATACGGTCCAGCATGCTTGTGACACTATCACTTTCGTCCATGGTCGCTTCGATTTTACGTTGGTCGGCCTCATCAGGGTCTCCCACTTCCATAATGCCATCTACAAACATACGCAGACCAAGCTCAGTCGGTTGGCGTCCAGCCGACGTGTGCGGACTATCAAGAAGGCCCAGAAACTCTAAATCTTTCATAACGTTACGAATAGTGGCAGCGCTCACTTGATGGCTCATGTGCTGGGTCAACGTATTGCTACCCATGGGTTCACCCGAAGAAAGATAGCTTTCTACGATTCTTTGAAATACCTCACGGCTGCGTGTGTCCATGTCTGAAAATATTTCTGCGGACGAATCCATTCACCTAGCCCTTGCCATTTGGGGTACGCATCGCATACTCGCCTATGAACGCTGAGAGGACAAGCTATGAGACCATCAAATAGAGAATTAAATCAAATGCGCGATATTGTAATTGAAACGGGGGTCACACGTCACGCAGAGGGATCCTGTATGATAAAGATCGGAGACACCCATGTTTTATGTACTGCCAGCCTTGAAGAGAGGGTTCCTTCATTTTTAAGAAATTCTGGGCTTGGCTGGGTGACGGCCGAATACGGTATGCTACCAAGGGCCACCCACACACGTATGCGGCGAGAAGCCAAGAATGGCCAATCTGGCCGCACTCAAGAAATTCAACGCCTAATTGGGCGCAGCTTGCGTGCTGGTGTAGATCGCGTAGCCTTAGGGGAACGCCAAATCAGCATTGATTGTGATGTAGTCCAAGCTGATGGTGGCACCCGATGTGCGGCCATAACTGGTGGCTGGGTGGCGTTAAAGCTAGCCGTTCAAAAATTGATGAAGGCGGGTGATATACAAACTAATCCACTTTTAGATCCAGTGGCTGCTGTAAGCTGTGGGATATATGCTGGCCAAGCTGTATTAGATTTGGATTACCCAGAAGATAGTGAAGCTGGCGTTGATGGAAATTTTGTACTGTTGGGCTCAGGAAAAATTGTTGAGGTGCAAATGTCGGCAGAGGGGTCAACGTTTTCACGCGATCAAATGAGCCAATTAATGGACCTTGCAGAAGCGGGTGTTTCAGAATTAGTGGCAGCACAAATGGCCGCTGTCAGCTAATGCGTATGTTAAC
>JAVLEV010000029.1:0-16405 GCA_031920365.1 Planktomarina sp.
CTACATAGCAAGGCATGCCAGAGCAATTTTTTTACATGCTGCAGTAAACCAAGCTATGCCACCTGCGAACATTACAAATATAGAAGTTGAAGACTGCTCACTTTTGGCTCCTTGGTACCGGGCTGCCTACTGACTTGGGACCAGCTGCTGTAAAAGGTTCAAAGTTGTGGGGCGATAATTTAGCCTGTTGCAACCGGTTGCAAAAATAGTATCTTAAGTTAACGTTAACCGTAAATAATTCGGTATTCATGACATTCATATTTGGAGTTTTCTCTGTGGATACATCTGACACAACTATGCGCCTTACAACGGCTCAGGCTATTATCCGCTATTTGGCGGCACAATATATTGAAATTGATGGCTTCAAGACCCGCGTCTGTGGTGGTGGCTTTGGTATTTTTGGACACGGAAATGTGCCCTGTTTGGGTGAGGCCCTTTATGATCACCGGGATGTATTGCCGCTATATCGTGGACAAAATGAACAGGGAATGGGCTTTGCGGCGGCGGCTTATGCCAAATACCACCTACGGCAGAAATTTATGTTCTGCACTGCATCTGCGGGTCCGGGCACTGCAAACTTGTTGACGGCCGCGGCGCTTTGCCATGCTAATCGGTTGCCTATGTTGATGCTCTGTGGCGATACGTTTTTGACCCGACTTCCTGATCCAGTTTTGCAGCAATTGGAGCATTTCGGTAATCCGGCTTTGGGGCTTAACGATGGTTTTCAATCAGTCACCCGCTATTGGGATCGGATCACTCATCCAGCGCAGGTTATACAGACTTTGCCAGCGGCCTTGGCTACCTTGCTCGATCCTGCTGATTGTGGCCCTGCTTTCATTGCTCTGCCGCAGGATGTTCAGGGCTGGACCTTTGACTACCCCATATCGTTTTTCGAGCCAAAACTGCACCGTATTCGTCAGCAAATGCCGGATGCCCACGAACTGGTAGATGCCATTACGGCACTAAAATTGGCTAAACGGCCTGCAATCATCGCTGGGGGTGGTGTTCAATATGCGAAAGCGGTCAAGGAGCTGACAGAGTTTGCCGAAGCAGCAAATATTCCTGTGATCGAAACCATCGCCGGCAGAGCCAATATGTTGGCCGATCATGCTTTGAACATTGGCCCTGTGGGCGTAACCGGTTCAAACAGTGGTAATTGGGTAGCAGAACGAGCAGACGTGATCCTCTCAGTTGGTAGTCGGTTGCAAGATTTCACTACAGGCTCGTGGACTGCATTTGCACAAGATGCGCAGTTTATTTCCCTGAATACAGGACGCCATGACGCTGGCAAACATCGTGCTTTGCCCTTGGTGGGGGACGCAAAGCTAGGGTTGCAGGCCCTAAAGGCTGGAATGGACGGCTATAAAGCGCCTATGGATTGGACCAATGAGGCACAAAGCGAACGCGGTAAATGGGATGCCTATGTGGCGAAGAACGTCAAAATTGGCAACCGACCTAATTCCTACGCGCAGGCCATTGGTGTCGTGAACGACCTTTGTAATTCACGCGATAGAATTGTGGCCGCAGCAGGCGGTTTGCCTGCGGAGGTGACCGCCAATTGGCGGACTTTGGATATTGGTACAGTTGATGTTGAATTTGGCTTTAGCTGCATGGGCTATGAGATTGCTGGTGGTTGGGGTGCGCGGATTGCCCAAAGTGAACTGGAACCGGATCAAGATACCATCGTTTTTACTGGTGATGGAAGCTATATGTTGATGAACTCTGATATTTACTCTTCAGTGCTCACTAGCAAAAAAATGATTGTGCTTGTTTTAGACAACGGCGGCTTTGCAGTGATCAATAAATTGCAAAATAATACTGGAAACGAAAGCTTTAACAATCTTATTGCTGATTGCCCAACCGTCGTGGAACCATTCCTGGTTGATTTCGTGGCCCACGCAACGGCGATGGGCGCGCTTGCGGAAAAGGTCTCAAACCCTGCTGACCTTGCAGAGGCCTTCAAGCGCGCCAAAGCTGCTGACAAAACCTCAGTAATCGTGATGGATGTCGATCCCTATGATGGCTGGACTACCGAGGGGCACACTTGGTGGGAAGTGGGTACGCCACAGGTGAGTAAGAACGCTGCCGTACGGGATGCTCATTTTGATTGGGAAAGTGGCCGATCCAAACAACGGCCTGGAGTGTAGACTATGCAAAGAGTATTGGCGGGTATTGTACAAAATAATTTTGTAGTCGTAGGCCGAGCGGGGATGGATTTTTTTCCAGATCCCCCGGGCACTAAAACGGAAGAAGCGGACACATTCAAAGCAGGCCTAGGTGGATCTTCTGCTAATATTGCAGTAGGTATGGTAAAGCTTGGTGGGCGGGCGGCCCTCGTTACCTCGGTAAGCGATGACAGTGTGGGACGTTACTGTGTCAAGCAGCTGCAAAACTATGGCGTTGATTGTGCCCATGTGAAATCTGTTGGTGGTGAGTTCCGAAACTCGTTAGCGGTCTATGAAAGCAGGGTTGAAGAGCACCAAAGTGTGATCTACCGCAATGGCGCTGCTGACTTTCAGTTTACTAAAGCGGATTCGGAGGAGGTAGCGTATGGTGATTACGGTGCTTTGGTAACTGCGGGAACGGTCTTTGCTGCTGAACCGAGCAGATCAGCGGCCTTTAATGCGTTTGATTTGGCGCGGTCTGCGGGCGTGCCGATTGTTTTTGACGTGGATTATCGTCCTTACAGCTGGCCTTCGCCACAGGTTGCTGCAGAGGTATTATCGCGAGCTGGCGCTTTATCCGATGTGATTGTTGGTAATGATGAAGAGTTTGGGTTTATGGCTGGTGGCATTGATAAGGGTCTGGAAAAGGCCCGCGCTTTGTCCCAAAGTACAGCTAAGATTGTAATATATAAGATGGGTGAAAAAGGCGCTATCACCCTTGCTGATGGTCAAGAGCTGCACACGGGTATTTACTCTGTTTCAGCTCTAAAACCCACGGGTGCTGGCGATAGTTTCATGGCTGGATTTTTGGCTAGTATGGCCCATGGGCTGTCTTTGAAAGAATCTGTGCTTCGGGGATCTGCCTGTGCGGCGATTGTGGTTAGCAAACCTGGATGTGCGCCTGCCATGCCCTACCCAGATGATTTAGAAACGTTTTTGGCTCAGCATCCAGGCCCTTCATTTGTGAAAGATTAATCTATGCATATTGCACCATTTGATAATCAAAACATCCCGATCGTTGATATTGAAGATGATACGGTACCTTTGAATTATTTTAATATCGTCAAGTTGACTAAAGGTCAGGCCTTTGAATATCAGGTGCCGGGCTATGAGACTTGTATTACGCCTGCCACTGGCACACTGGATGTAGAGGTTGAAGGATTTAAGGCAGAATCTCTAGGCGGAAGAGTCGAAGACGTTTGGGGTGGCGAGCCTGAGGGGCTCTATGTGCCATCGGGTGCTAAAGCCCTTATGACGTGTCTGTCAGATACTGCGGAGGTGTTCGTAGCTGGTGCTAAGTTTGATCAGGTTTTAGATCCTTTTGCTGTACGTGCCGATGAGATTGACTTGGTGCAATATGGTTCAGATGATACTAAAACTCACCGTAAAATCAAACATATACTAGGCCAAAAGCAACATGGAAAAGTTGGACGCCTGCTGGTTAGTGAGCTTTTCACTGTTGGAGCTGGCGGTTGGTCAGGGTTTCCCAGTCACAAGCATGACACTGACCGTCTTCCGACAGAAACCCGCCATGACGAAACTTATAATTTTCGCTTTAAGCCCAACTCGGGCTCTGGTGTGCAGATGCTACAGCGTGAGGATAATAAGCCTGGTGAAGCCTACCACATAATGGATGGGTCCACTATTTGTCTAGATAGTGGCTATCATCCCTGCTGTGTTTTGCCCGGTTATGAGATGTATTACTTTACAATTCTTGGTGGACTTAGCCAGCGTTCGCTGGTGCAGTATTTCCAACCAACACATGCCTACCAAATTGAAACAATCCCCGGCATTAAAGATATGATCGCGAAATTTAAATGACTTTGGTAAACTTGGCACAGGTTCTGCAACCAGCTTTGGCGCAGGGTTACGCTGTTGGTGGATTGGTCACCCTTGGTTGGGAAGATATGCGGGCTTATGTAGCGGCCGCTGAAGCTGAAAATTGTCCTATAATCTTGCAAGCCGGTCCATCTTGCCGCGCCCACACGCCACTGCCTGTGTTAGGAAAAATGTTTCAGAATTTAGCGGAAGCAGCCTCCATACCTGTGGTCGCGCATCTTGATCATGGCTATACATTTGAGGATTGCAAAATCGCTCTTGATAGCGGATTCACTTCTTTGATGTTTGATGGGTCTCGCAAGCCTCTGCAGCAAAATATAGACGAAACTGCGGCAATAGTGGAAATGGCGCATGCTGCTGGTATCTCATGTGAGGGTGAGATTGGGTTTGTTGGATATTCTGGTGGCGAGGACTCCAACGGGACTGATCCGGCAGAAGCTGCAAAGTTTTCTCGCGAAAGCGGTGTCGATGCCATGGCAATTAGCGTGGGTAATGTGCACCTGCAACAGGAAAAAGAGGGTGGGCTAGACTTAGCTCGCATTGCTGAGATTGAAGCAATGACGTCAATACCACTGGTCATCCATGGCGGTTCTGGGGTGCCGGTCGCCCAACGTACTTTTTTGGCTACACAGACATCGATTTGCAAGTTCAATATTGGAACAGAGTTGCGCTTAGCTTTTGGTGCTGCTCTGCGCGTGGCCGTTGCGTCAGATCCGGATCGCTTTGATCGGGTGCAGATCTTGGTAGATACTATTGATCCTGTCCAAGTGGCAGCACAGCGCATTTTGAGTGCCTTTGGTGCGCCAGCCCAGCGATAGTTACCCCAAAGTTAAAGTAAAGGATCGTAAATAAGCATTTGGTTTGCCTTTTACTTAGTGGCTACTTCTTTGTGGTAGGTTTCTTTTTTGCCGTTGGTTTTTTCTTGGTGGGTGATTTCTTTGCAGCCAGTTTCTTTTTTGCTGCTGGCTTTTTCTTGGCGGGTGCTTTTTCAAGAAGCAAAGCGATAGCTAAATCCATTGTCATTTTTTCAGGCTCGATGTCCTTTGGGATTGTGGCATTTACCTTACCCCATTTTACATATGGACCATACTTGCCGGACATCACATTGACTGGACCGCCCTCGCTGGGGTGTTCACCTAATTCGAGCAATGGCGTGGCTGCGGCACCGCGACCGCCGCGTGCAGCTTTTTTGGCTAGTTCCTCTACTGCGCGGTTCATGCCAATGCTCCAGACCTCATCAATATCGCCGATATTTGCGTACATTGTGCCATGCTTCACATAAGGACCAAAACGTCCAATCGACGATTCAATCATCACACCATCTTCTGGGTGGGCTCCAATTTCGCGAGGTAGAGATAGCAACTGGACCGCTTTATCAAAGCTTAATTCATCAATTGGCCAAGTTTTTGGGATCGACATGCGCTGCGGCTTGGGATTTTCGTCTGTCAAGTTCCCACGCTGTACATATGGGCCATACCGTCCGTCACGGAGGCTGATGGGGTCTTCTCCATCGTGTCCCAAAAGCTGGCCATCTGGTCCAATTGCGCTGCTCTCTGTGCCTGGCGGGCCAAAGGGGCGGGTGAACTTACAGTCAGGATAGTTGGAACAGCCAATGAATGCACCACCTGAACGCGCAGTGCGCATTGATAAACGGCCATCCCCACAGTTTTTGCAGACCCGTGGTTCAACACCTGCCTCTTCAATTGGGAAAAGATGAGGCTCTAAGACGTCATTAATTTTTTCTAAAACTGCCGTGATTGATTGGTCCATAGCCTCATCAATTGCGACTTTAAAATTTTTCCAAAAGCCCTGCAAAACAGTGCGATATTGCCGCTCACCAGCCGAGACATCGTCGAGTTCGCGTTCCAAGTCAGCAGTAAACTCATATCCCACATATTGACGGAAGAAGCTGCTTAAAAACACTGTGACCAGCCTACCCTTATCTTCTGGGATCAGACGGCTTTTATCTTTTCGCACATAATCACGATCTTGAATCGTGGTCACCACAGAGGCATATGTGGAGGGCCTGCCAATGCCTAGCTCTTCCATCCGTTTGACAAGACTAGCTTCCGTATAGCGGGGTGGTGGTTGGGTGTGGTGCTGCTCTGGATTAACCGACCCTTTAGCGAGCACGTCCTTCGCTGAGACCTGTGGCAGGCGCTTGTCGTCGTCATCCACTATGCTGTCGTCGCGGCCCTCTTCATAAACTCGCATAAAGCCGTCAAATAAAACTACTTGTCCGGTAGCGCGTAGGCCAACTTGCCCATCTGGGCTACCAATTTCAACCGTAGTTCGTTCCATCCGGGCGGCTTCCATTTGGCTGGAAATCGTACGTTTCCAGATTAGATCATAAAGCTTTTTCTGATCTGTATCTGAGATACTAATTTTATCTGGAGCTTGGTCTAATTCTGTTGGCCGGATGCATTCATGTGCTTCCTGAGCATTTTTTGCCTTGTTTTTGTACATACGTGGAGAAGCCGGTACATAAGGCTTTCCGTAGCGGGCTTCAATAACGTCGCGCGTGGCGTGAACTGCTTCCGGAGCCATGTCGATGCCATCGGTTCGCATGTAAGTAATAAGACCCGCCTCATACAATCTCTGTGCCGTGGACATCGTTTGCCGAGCGCCCATGCCAAATTTGCGACTTGCTTCTTGTTGAAGAGTTGAGGTCATGAAGGGAGCGGAAGGATTGCGGCTGGCGGGTTTGGCCTCAACTGAGGTCGCGGTCAAATCACGGCTGGTCACAGCCTGCACTGCCAGTTCGGCCTCGGTTGCGTTGGCGATGTCAAACTTATCAAGACGTTTGCCACCTAAAGTAATGAGGCGTGCATCAAAGACCTGACCCCGCGGTGTGGTTAGTGACGCACCGACTGTCCAATATTCGCGAGCATTAAACGCCTCAATTTCCATCTCACGATCAACGATGATACGCAGACAGACAGATTGAACCCTGCCTGCTGATTTAGCGCCCGGCAGGCGGCGCCATAGCACGGGTGAAAGTTTAAAACCTACCAGGTAATCTAAAGCACGGCGGGCCAAATAGGCCTCAACCAACTCCATATCCACTTGGCGGGGGTTTTTCATCGCCTCGGTGACGGCGGCCTTCGTGATTGCATTGAAAACTACCCGGCTGACGGGGGTATCTTTTTTAATTGCACGGCGTTTTGTGAGGGTTTCTTGCAGGTGCCAACTTATAGCTTCGCCTTCACGGTCTGGATCGGTCGCGAGGATTAGTTCATTGTCGTCTTTTAAGGCGTCAGCAATAGCCTTTACATGCTTTTTGCTCGCAGCTCCAACCTCCCAAAGCATCTCAAAATCATTGTCAGGATCGACTGATCCATCTTTTGGAGGCAAATCACGTACATGGCCATAGGAGGCCAAAACTGTAAATCCTGGCCCAAGGTATTTGTTTATTGTCTTGGCTTTAGCCGGTGATTCTACGACAACAACAGCCATGGTGATACCCTGCAAATTAAGAAAATTATATGGGGCAAGAAGGGGTCGCATTAACAATTTGTCAATGGAGATCTGGCAAAAAAAAAGAAATTAATGTGTAAAAATTCTAGCAGTATCCCTCCTTGAGGCCGTTTAAACTAATAATAAATTTTGAGTACTCTGATATTTAGGAGCCAACAGGATTTAAATCCTAAGGCTTCAGATCAGTACTTTTCTGTCTAGTATGGCGGTTAATAGTTTGATGGTAAAGCTGTGAAGCTTTGTGTTTTTATCGCCACCGGTTAAGCCTTTTAGAATGATTGATTTACTAATTTATTGAACCAGAAAACCCTAGATTGGGTTTACAGTGCTTCTCTTTAAACTCAGACTAATCATATTATTTTGTGCCTATGGCATTTGTAGAGTGCGTCAGTTGTTTGATTATGCTTGTGAAAGAGAAACACCTCAGGTCGCCGATCCGCCTACTGTGAGCCCACCAATCAGTAACGAAGGCTGGCCCACACCAACGGGGACCCATTGTCCCTGTTTTCCACAGTTGCCCATGCCGTCATCCAATCGCATATCATTTCCTATAGCCCTAATCTGGCGCAGGGCCGTCGCACCATCACCGATCAAGGTTGCCCCTTTGACTGGTGCCACTACCTTACCGTCTTTAACCAAATATGCTTCAGTGCAGGAAAATACAAACTTGCCATTGGTAATATCAACTTGGCCGCCGCCGAATCCTACTGCATAAATACCGTCTTTAATATCGGTGACTATATCTTTGGGATCTACTGTTCCCCCCAACATATAAGTGTTGGTCATACGCGGCATGGGTGCATGAGCAAAGCTTTGTCTGCGTCCATTACCCGTGGGAACCACACCCATCAGCCTGGCATTTTGCCGGTCTTGCATTAAGCCTACTAAAATGCCGTCTTCTATTAATGTATTCTTGCAGCTTGGGGTGCCCTCATCATCTACGGTGATAGAACCACGGCGATCAGGAATGGTGCCATCATCCAGCACCGTTACGCCGGGGGCAGCAATGCGTTGCCCCATTAGTCCGGCAAAAGCGGAGGTTCCCTTGCGGTTGAAATCGCCTTCTAATCCATGCCCAATGGCCTCGTGTAGTAAAATTCCTGGCCAGCCAGCGCCCAGGGCCACATCCATTACCCCGGCAGGGGCTGGTATGGCCGAAAGGTTCAATACTGCGATGCGCAGCGCCTCTTTTACCAGAGGCTGCCAGTGGGTTGGTTCTAGCATGCCGTTGAGACCATATCGACCGCCGCCGCCGACATAGCCAGTTTGCCGTTGTCCTTCTTGCTCTACGATTACCGAGACATTCATCCTTACCATTGGTCGGCTGTCGGAGACGTCTGGCCCATCAGCACGCAGAATTACTATCTCTTGATGTGAAGCAGCGATTGTGGCGGATAACTGCACCACTCGACGATCCAAACCGCGAGCAAAAGCATCCATTTCACGCAGGATATCAATTTTAGCTGGAAAGGTGGAATCGCTCAAGGGATTATGGTCGCTGTATAGCTTTTGATTGGTAGCCATCGGTACCGATGCCAAGGTGCCGCTGCCTGAACCGATGGCCAAGCGCACTGTCCCAGTTGCGCGGCGCATGGCTTGCTCAGAGACTTCCGTAGAATGTGCATAGCCCACAGTTTCTCCCTGCACCGCCCTCAAGCCAAAGCCCTCAGAAGCGTCAAAGCTAGAAGTGCGCAAGCGGCCATCATCAAATGAGAGTATTTCTGAGCGGCAACGTTCTAAAAATAACTCTCCATCATCTGCCCCAATAAGGGTATTTCTGAGGATTTCGCGGGCCGCATCTCGATCGAGATGAGTCTCAAACGGGCGAAATGGAGAATCGGTCATAAAGTTCCTAGCGATATTTTGGCGAAAAACAGTTTTCGCGGGTGAATTTTGCTATTGGCGTCTCTTTGACGCGGATCAACCAATTGCGTGTGGAGCGATGTTATGATTGATGCTGGTTGAATTACAATAACGCGTCGTACTTTTTTCGGCAGAAGTCGCGAAGGCGTCAAAGGCATAGGGTAGAACATGCGAATTCTTACGTCTCTGTTGAGTGTAGTATTATCCACAATAGGTGGTATTGCTCAAGCACAAGAAAATTTCCAAGGTTTGGAAACTATTGGTAAGCCTGCGCCTAAGGGTATTGGCTTTCAATTTCCAGCAACCGAGTTGATGCGCGATATTGTTTGGCTTGACAATTTTTTGTTAATTATCGTCACTGCCATTTCGGTTTTTGTTACTATTTTGTTAGCCTATGCGGCTTTTAAGTTTCATGCTAGCCGAAATAAAACACCTGGGACTTTCACCCATAACTCGGTCGTGGAAGTGCTTTGGACGGTCGTACCAGTTTTAATTTTAGTCATTATAGGTGTATTTTCGTTGCCTATTTTGTTCAAGCAACAAGAAATACCAGATGCCGACATCACAATTAAAGTGACAGGGTATCAGTGGTATTGGGGTTACGAATATGTCGACCATGGTTTTGGCTTTGAAAGTGTTCTACTGCAAAAAGATGAACTAGCAGACTTCGGCTATGCACCTGATGAATATTTGCTGGCTACCGACAATGCCGTTGTCGTCCCAGTAGGAGCGACTATCGTGATGCAGTTGACTGGAGCGGATGTTATACATTCTTGGACTATTCCAGCCTTTGGTGTTAAGCAGGACGCAGTTCCAGGACGTTTGGCTGAGCTATGGTTTGCCGCTGAGAAAGAGGGCATATACTTTGGCCAATGCTCTGAGCTCTGTGGTCAAGCCCATGCTTATATGCCAATTACAGTTAAAGTCGTAAGCCAAGCACAGTATGACGCTTGGTTAAATGGTGCTATTGAGGAATATGCGGGTATGCCGCAGCCTATTCAACTGGCGTCCAATTAAGTGCAAGCCGAGAGCTAGTTAAATGGCTGAGTTGCCCTACAATGACGCAAGTCACGATCCTGTTTTTGGCGATTATGTTGCCTTACTAAAACCGCGTGTAATGTCGTTGGTGGTTTTTACAGCCTTTGTCGGGCTTATGGCCGCTCCTATGGCATTACACCCAGTGGAAGTCTTTTGCTCAATTTTATTTATCGCCGTTGGCGCAGGCGCCTCTGGGTCCCTTAACATGTGGTGGGATGCGGATATCGACGCAATCATGCGCCGTACTAAATCCCGGCCAATTCCGTCAGGGCGCACCACTCCTGACGCGGCCTTAGGACTTGGGGTGGCATTGTCAGGTTTATCTGTATTGATGCTGGGCCTTGCGGCTAATTGGCATGCTGCTGGTTGGTTAGCTTTCACTATATTTTTTTATGCAGTCGTTTATACGATGTGGCTCAAGCGCGCGACGCCGCAAAATATTGTAATAGGCGGCGCAGCAGGAGCTTTTCCCCCGCTGATCGGTTGGGTTGCTGCAACTGGGTCTGTTTCTGTTGAAGCAACTTTGATGTTTGCATTGATATTCATGTGGACACCTCCACATTTCTGGGCGCTGGCATTGTTTATGCGCTCGGATTACGATGACGCAAAAGTGCCGATGCTAACAGTTACACATGGCCGCCCAAGTACGCGTCGCCACATCTTGATATATGCAGTGCTTCAGGCCGCTTTGGCTGTTGGTCTTGCCTTCAGCTCTATCGGAGGTTTAATCTATTTGTCGGTTGCACTGGTTTGTAATGTTATTGTTTTAAAAGATGCAGTGCGTATCTGGTGCCGTGATGAAGTGGATTCTGAAGCAGATGATTTCAAAGTTGAGCGAGCCTTCTTCAAGTTCTCATTGTTTTATTTGTTTGTACATTTCCTAGCAATTCTGGCAGAGGCTTTGTTAATACAGTATGGGCTTGGGGGTTGGTCATGAGTATTCGAGTTGAAAGTCACATGCATAGACGCCGGCGCAGCCAAAACGTTGGCGTCGCTGTTTGCCTAGTATTGTTTATTGGGCTGGTCATGGTGTTGAGCTTAGTTAAAATCACTAACTCGGGACCAGTGGAGGGCTATGATCATGCGCCTCGTCCCGCACTTGCGGACGAGGTCTCACAGTGACCCCACAGAATAAAACATTGACGCAAACGGTCGCTGTTGTGTTATTTATGGGTGGGCTGGCTTGGGCAAGCGTTCCATTCTATGACTGGTTCTGCAGCGTCACTGGGTTTGGTGGCGTGACAAATACGGCTGATGCCGGGAGCGACACGGTTTTGGATCAAACTGTCAAGGTCCGTTTCGATGCTTCTGTCGACAGCAGTATGGAATGGACCTTTAAACCGGTTGTTCGCACCATGGAACTCAAGATAGGTGAAACTGGTCTAGCCTTCTACGAAGCCCACAACCCAACAGATCGGCCTATCGCTGGCTCTGCAAGCTATAACGTCACCCCTTATCAAGCGGGTGGGTTTTTTACCAAGATTGATTGTTTCTGTTTTGAAGAGCAGCTTTTGATGCCCGGTGAGCGGGTGCAAATGCCTGTTACTTTCTATGTTGATCCAGAAATTGTGGATGACAGCGAAGGTAAATATATCCATACGATTACTTTGTCGTATACGTTCTACGAAATTGATTTGCCCGTGGCGCAAGCTGCGTTGCAGCTCGATACACCCATACAACGAAACTAAGTTCGACGAGGCCCAATTATGGCACATGAAAAGAACCACGATTATCATATTTTACCCCCTTCAGTTAATCCGCTCTTAGGCGCATTAGCTGCTTTGGTAATGCTTACGGGTGCTATCCTTTGGATGCATGACAGTGGGCCTTATGTCTTTTTGGCAGGTTTTGTTGGCGTACTTTACATCATGTATGCTTGGTGGAGCGAAGTCGTGACCGAAAGCCATATTGGCGACCATACACTGGTTGTTCAAATAGGCCTACGCTATGGGTTTATTCTATTTATTATGTCTGAGATCATGTTTTTTGCTGCTTGGTTTTGGAGCTTTTTCAAGCATCAGCTCTACCCGATGTATGAATATGCAGGAACGGAATACTTAAAGCCGGAATATCACCACATAAATGCTTTTGAACTGCCATTGATTAATACCTTGCTGTTGCTAATATCTGGTTGCGCGGCCACTTGGGCCCACCATGCATTGGTGCATGACAACAACCGTAAGGATCTACGCACTGGTTTAATTCTCGCTATAGTCTTTGGCGCTGTGTTCACAGCATTCCAGGTTTATGAATACCGCGAATTAGTGGTAGTGGATGGCTGGACTTTCTCAGGCTCTGTAACATTTGCTAATTTCTTTATGGCAACGGGTTTTCATGGCATGCACGTTTTGATCGGTACTATCTTTCTTTTTGTTTGTCTGATCCGTGTGGGGAAAGGTCATTTTACTCCTAAAAATCACGTGGGATTTGAAGCCGCAGCTTGGTATTGGCACTTTGTAGATGTTGTGTGGCTGTTTTTGTTTGCAGCAGTATATCTATGGGCTGGCTAAACCTGTGAAATTTTATAATGCATAAAGGATAAATGTTTCAAAAGGGCGGCTACAAGCTGCCCTTTTGAAATTTAAAAGGAAAAGTATGAGGTTTTGGGGAATGTTCCTGTTTGGAGTTCTGGGAACAGCTATTTTGCTGACCCTTGGCGTGTGGCAATTAAAACGTCTAGCTTGGAAGAATGACGTTTTACGCAGCATCGAAAACAAGATTTTAGCTCCTCCAATCGATATACCTAAAAGGGTCGCGCCCACTGTACATTCCTTGCTCCCTGTACGCGCACAAGGGCGTTATATTGGGGGTACAGTGCGTGTTCTAGTCTCACAGAAAATATTTGGTGCTGGATATCGCTTAATTACGGCTTTTGAGCTTACAGACGGTCGCATCATTATGGTGGATCGAGGTTTTACCTCAGTACGAACATCGATGCCGAGCACACCTGATGTTAAGGGCCACGTGATTGGTAATCTTCAATGGCCGCAAGAGGTCGATGGGTTCACACCAAGCAATGATCTTGAAGCCAACATATGGTTTGCACGTGATGTGCCTAATTTGGCAGCGCATTTGAATGCTGAGCCGATCTTGCTAGTACTTCGCGAGAGTAGTTTTAAGGTAGAGAAGGCCGTGCCTTTACCCAAGATGGTATCTAATATTCCTAATGACCACTTAAATTACGCCATCACTTGGTTCTCTCTAGCACTTATCTGGCTTGGAATGAGTGGATATTTCCTTTATCGACCCTCTGAAACTAAACTGTAAGGCTAAGGCAATGAAATATATCTCGACACGTGGTAGCGCTCCTGCTTTATCATTCGAAAATGCAATGCTGACTGGTCTTGCTCGCGACGGTGGTCTTTATGTGCCAGAAACTATCCCGACGATTAGCTATTCTAATATTTGTGCTATGGCTGGCTTGCCCTACGAAGAAATTGCATTCCGGGTAATTCAACCTTTTATAGGGGATAGTTTCTCAGATTCTGAGCTAATGGAAGCTATCACAAAGGCCTATGAAGGCTTTGGTCATGTGGCTCGAGCGCCTTTGGTACAATTGGGCCCAAATCACCACCTTTTGGAATTGTTCCATGGCCCTACCTTGGCGTTCAAAGATTTTGCTATGCAGTTAATTGGCCAACTGTTCCAGATGGCTTTGAACCGTCGGGGTGAGAAAGTCACGATTGTCGGGGCGACTTCTGGCGATACTGGGGCTGCTGCTATCGAGGCCTTTCGTGGGCTGGATGCAGCAAACATATTTATTCTCTTTCCAAACGGCCGGATTTCTGATGTGCAACGCCGCCAGATGACCACACCAACTGAATCAAACGTGCATGCTATTGCAATGGAAGGAACATTTGATACCTGCCAAGCGATGTTAAAAGATATGTTTAATGATTTTGAATTCCGTGATGGTGTAAAGCTTGCGGGTGTGAATTCTATCAACTGGGCTCGGGTCTTAGCCCAGGTGGTTTATTACTTCAGTTCTGCCACAGCGCTGGGTGCACCGCATCGCAAAGTTTCTTTTACTGTGCCAACGGGCAACTTTGGTGATATTTTTGCAGGTTACATCGCCAAGAGGATGGGTCTACCTATTGAGCGTCTGGTCATTGCCACAAATCGTAATGACATCCTGCATCGTGCGATTAGTACTGGCCGCTATGATATGGATACAGTCTTTCCCACGATTACTCCGTCGATGGATATTCAGGTCTCGTCTAATTTTGAGCGGGCCTTGTTTGATGCGTACGACCGGGATGGGGGCGCTGTTTCAAAATTGATGGGAGAGATGAAACAAGGCGGGTTCGGGATCAGCCAGGACGCGCTCAGAGCGCTGCGTAATCATTTCGACAGTGGACGCAGCATAGAAGCAGAAACTAATGCCACCATTAAAGCTACGTTTCATACTACTAATGAAGTCCTTTGCCCGCATTCAGCCGTAGGTGTGAAGGTCGCACATGAGCACTTAAGTGCCACCCCAATGATTACTTTGGCTACTGCGCATCCCGCTAAATTCCCGGATGCAGTTGAGGCTGCTATGGGCACGCTACCTGTTTTACCACGCTGGCTTGCAGATTTATTTGATAGGCCGGAGCGGCTGACTGAAATGCCCAACAATTTGCAGCAGATGAAATCTCTTATTCGTGAGCGGATTACACTTTGACCGTACAAACCCATCGCCTGAAAAATGGCTTCCGTATAGTAACTGAAAATATGCCTGGGCTAAAATCTGCTTCTGTTGGTATTTGGGTGAATGCTGGTGGCCGGCATGAGCGATTAGAGCAAAATGGGATTGCACATTTTCTAGAGCATATGGCTTTTAAGGGTACCTCTCGGCGCAGCTCGGTCCAAATTGCTGAGGCGATTGAAGATGTGGGTGGATATATTAACGCCTACACCAGCCGCGAAATGACAGCCTATTATGCTCGGGTTTTGGCAGATGATGTGGCTTTGGCCTTAGATGTTGTTTCTGACATCGTGCTTAACCCCATCTTTGACTCGGCAGAAATCGAGGTTGAACGTGGTGTAATACTGTCTGAAATAGGTCAGGCGCTTGATACGCCTGACGATATTATTTTTGATTGGTTGCAAGAGGTATCTTATCCAGGCCAGGCTTTAGGACGCTCAATTCTTGGGCCCGAAGAACGGGTGGCTAGTTTTCAAAAGCAGGACCTTTCGGCTTTTGTGTCCGAAAATTATGGCGCAAATCAGATGGTTTTGGCTGCTGCTGGTGCTGTAGACCATGATCAAATAGTACTGCAATGTGAAGAAATTTTTGGGGATTTGGTAGCTCGTAAGCAGACAGCCACCATACAGGGCCGTTTTCATGGGGGTGAAATACGCCAGGTAAAAGATTTAGAGCAAGCCCACTTTGCGCTAGCCTTTGAGAGCCCTGACTATAAAAATCCAGATATTTATACTGCGCAAGTTTTTTCCACAGCTTTTGGTGGTGGCATGTCGTCTCGACTGTTCCAAGAAATACGAGAAAAGCGCGGGCTTTGTTATTCTATTTTTGCCAGTGCCGGTGCATATTGCGATACCGGGACCATGACGCTGTATGCGGGTACTTCTGGCGACAAAGTGGCTGAGCTCGCCAACATTACAATTGATGAGCTTAAGCGCGCTGCAGATGATATGAGTGAGGTTGAGGTGGCCCGTGCGCGCGCGCAGATGAAAGCGGGATTGCTAATGGGGTTGGAAAGCCCGTCGTCACGGGCTGAGCGATTAGCCCGGATGATAGCAATCTGGGATCGTATACCCTCTTTAAATGAAGTTGTGGCGCATATTGATGCTGTAACCACAGAATCGGTGCGCAGTTTTGCTGGGTCAATGGCTGGCGGGGCACCTGCGGCTATGGCGCTTTACGGTCCCGTGGCTGATGCTCCTGCTGTTGATAAATTGCGGGCCCGATTGGTGGCGTGATGTTTGGGCGATCTCCAAAGCTTACGATTGAGACAGAACGGTTAATTTTGCGGCTACCGCATCACAATGATTTCCGGCAGTGGGTGAAGCTTCGGACAGAT
>JAVLEV010000030.1:0-1636 GCA_031920365.1 Planktomarina sp.
TTTTTGTTTTTGGTTTTTGGCTAGCAATTGTAACTGGGATTATTTTTATCTCAATCTATACTCGACGCGTAACAGCTGAAATGACCTCAATGTCCGAAGCTCTTTTAGCTACACAGATGGCGCTTGCACGTGAGCAAAAATTGACTGACCTTGGTGGAGTTGTAGCTGCAACAGCACATGAACTTGGCACACCACTTGCGACTATTAAATTGGTCAGTGCAGAGCTGATGGAAGAATTAAGAGACGCCAAAGACCTGCACTCTGATGCCCAACTTATTCGTGAGCAGGCAGAACGCTGTGGTGATATTCTACGCTCCATGGGGCGTGCTGGGAAAGATGATTTACATCTGCAAATTACGCCTTGGTCAGCTTTGGTGCGTGAAGCAGCAGAGCCACATTTAGATCGTGGGAAAAATGTGAAATTTGTTTTTGATAAAAATCTTGAGTTTGACCGAGACCAGCCAGTAACCTTTCGCAAACCGGAGGTTATTCACGGCCTGCGCAACTTGATTCAGAATGCCGTTGATTTTGCCCATTCAGAAGTCAGAATAGACGTTGGTTGGAATCAATCTGAGCTTTTTATTACAATATCTGATGACGGCCACGGGTTTGCTCCGCAAATTATCAATCGTATAGGCGATCCCTTTGTAGGCCAACGAAGGCGTAATCCAAAAAGCTCAGACCGCCCTGGATATGACGGTATGGGCCTTGGGCTTTTCATCGCAAAAACACTTTTAGAGCGCTCTGGAGCAAAATTGGATTTTTTTAACGCATCAGGGGATGATCTATTGCAGGGGGCCGTCGTGCGGGGGGTTTGGCCACGAAGAAAACTAGAGGCTGACGAAATTCCAATTGGTCAAAACCAGCTAATAGAAGTTGGTTAAATAATTAAAAATACCTTACTCGAGTTAAAAGATGCCCCTCATAGAAATTAGCCTATATGCTTGGCATAAAAATTTTATTCGTAATGGTTACTATTCTGATGTTTTGGTTAGCTAATGAAACGTAGCCCAGGGCAGCAGTACCGCACAACGACTTATAGACAGATAAGGCTAGAAACTGCCGAGATACATCCCCTTAAAACACTATTAAGCTAAGCATGTGATGCGCTTTCCACTTGCGACACCCACGACCAACCTTATTATGCTCTCATGTATAGACAGTCAAAAACCATATGCTCTAATAGTCTGAAAAATCGTTTTTCAAATAAACCTTCTTTGCGATTAACGTGGCATTATGGGAGCATGCTTTAATGAAACGAAAGGACGAGGTTCAAAAGTTTTTAATGTCCAATGGCTGGACGGCCGCTGTACGCTTTCCGCTTGCTGGCGATGCTGGCAACAGAAGGTATGAACGGCTGGCTGATCCAATCAAAGGGCAAGCTATTTTAATGGACGCAGATCCAAAAATAGGCGAAGATATTGAGCCCTTTTTAAATATAGCTATGCATCTAAGTCGCTGTAGTCTTTCGGCACCAAAAATATTTGCAAAAAATAGACGTCTTGGCCTAATTTTAATGCAAGATTTTGGCGATGACCTGTTATTTAATATAGCGGAAAAGTCACCCTCGCTAGAACTGGAGTTGTACCAAGTCGCGCTGGCAGCACTGAATCAACTGCACCTGAACTCATCCCCA
>JAVLEV010000030.1:1736-12244 GCA_031920365.1 Planktomarina sp.
ATTTTTCGCATGCATTTTCAGTGTTAAGCGCTCAGCGTAATTTGCGTATCTTAGCTGTATTTGCACGACTTTGCCTACGTGATGGTAAGCCTGGGTATCTTGATTTAATGCCGCGCGTTTGGGAAAATCTTTGGGAAGACTTAAGCCACCCACTCCTGTCAGGGTTAGCCAAACTCTGTAAAACATTACCTAAGCCAACCTTAGAGTTTCGATTGGCGTTGGGAAAAAATGTCTGATTTACCCAACGAACTTATGATCTTTGCCGCAGGTTTTGGCAGTCGCATGCAGCCACTTACAGCAGACCTACCAAAACCGTTAGTACACGTTGAAGGCCGAAGCTTGTTAGATCGGACGCTAACACTTGCCCACGAAGCTGGAATATCAAATATTGTTGTAAACACACACTATCTTGCTCATAAGATTCATCATCACCTCCAAAATGAACCTGTTAAAATTATTAATGAGCCAGAACTTTTGGATACTGGTGGTGGTCTCAAAAATGCTTGCCCTCTTTTTAATGAGACTACAGCTTTTACCAGTAACGGCGATGCCATATGGTCTGGCCCAAACCCGTTTTCAACTTTAGCCTTACAATGGAGAGATGACTGCGATGCATTATTGTTGTGCGCGCCTATAAGTCAAATCCATGGTAGATTACCACCAGGGGATTTTTCAATTTCAAACGACGGCAAAATCACTCGTGGTGGAGATTGGGTTTATTTGGGTGTTCAAATAATACGATTAAGCACTCTTAATAAGGTCACAGCCAAAGTATTTTCTTTGAACGTTATTTGGGACCTACTCATGGAACGTGGGACACTTTATGCAGCCCATTACTCCGGCCATTGGTGTGACATTGGAAAGCCTGAAAATATTGCTTTAGGAGCTGCTGTTTTGGGGAAGTCAGATGTTTAAGGATAATAAGTCCCCACACATATATGGCACTCATTCTGGACAGGCGTTTCCAGCAGCATTGCTGCAGGGTATCGCCGAACGGCTTAACGGAAGTCCGCCAGAAGACTGGGCGCGTGTAGAAGTTTACGTCAATACACGCAGAATGCAGCGGCGGCTATCTCATCTTTTTTTAAAAGGCCCAGCAAGGTTAATGCCTAAACTTCACTTGATTACAGACATAGCGAAGAACCCGGTTTTATCCAGTTTGCCAATGCCTGTGCCTGCACTGCAAAGACGATTAGAAATTGCTCAATTAGTGAGGGAATTACTTAACCGAGTGGATGGTTTAGCCCCACGCAGTGCGGTATTTGATCTTGCCAAAAGTTTGGCTGCACTAATGGATGAAATGCAAGGTGAGGGTATCGCACCAGAGGCAATCGCCAGTCTAGATGTGTCAGATGTGTCAGGTCACTGGGAGCGAGCACTGCAATTTATTAATATAGTACAACACTATTTTGAGGGTGGGGCAAAGCCAGACGTTGAAACACGCCAACGTGCCTGTGTCTTGGCGTTAGCGGAAAGCTGGAAAACTTCCCCACCCCAACACCCCATTATCCTGGCAGGCTCAACTGGATCGCGCGGAACAACATTTCAGCTTATGATGGCAGTTGCGCGGCTACCGCAGGGCGCTCTCGTTTTGCCAGGTTTTGATTTCGATATGCCAGCTCTCGTTTGGGATAAACTTTCAGATCCTAAAACCAGTGAAGATCACCCACAGTTTAGGTTTTCACGCCTACTTCAATCACTAGACATGGCACCAGCACAGGTAAGGGCGTGGGCCACTACACCAATAGAAACACAAGCTCGAAATAAGCTTATTTCTCTGGCTCTCCGCCCCGCCCCAGTCACACATCATTGGCGACAAGAAGGACCTGCGCTTGAATGCCTAAATGAAGCAACACATAATATAACTTGGCTCGAAGCGCCAAATCAGCGTGTTGAGGCCATGGCAATTGCTCTGAGGTTGCGCCAAGCGGCAGAAACGAAGCAAACCGCGGCCGTAATAACACCAGATAGAAACCTTACGCGCCGTATTTCGGCAGCTCTAGCAGCCTGGAACATAATACCAGATGACAGCGCTGGCATTCCACTTAACTTAACCGCTCCAGGGCGGTTTTTGCTGCATGTTTTAGATTTAGCCCAACCCCAAATTACATCTCAAACCTTGTTGGTATTATTAAAACACCCCCTTGCACACTCCGGTACAGACCGCGGCCAGCACCTGCTCAACACGCGCGATTTAGAAATATACCTCCGCCGACGAGGCCCTGCATTTTTATCACCAGAAACTTTGCTTCAGTGGGCTAGAAAAAAAGATCATTACTCCCCCTGGGTCAGTTGGGTTATTGACTGCGTATTTACCCAATGGCCAACATCCAGCCAACCACTGACCAACTGGCTTGATCACCATTGCGTTATTGCTAAAAACTTATCTGATGGCCCAGCTGGAGCAGATGGCAGCCTTTGGAAACAAGCCCCTGGACGTGACACAAAGGTAGCCATTGATGAGTTGGCACTACATGCTACCGTTGCCGGTGATGTTGAGCTTCTAGATTACAGCGCAATTTTGCGAGGGGTGCTAAGCGCTGGTGAAACCCGCAATCAGAACATGGCACATCCTAACATATTGATATGGGGTACACTTGAGGCAAGGGTTCAAAGTGCTGATCTGGTAATTCTTGCTGGATTGAATGATGGAACATGGCCTGAACCAGCGGCCCCTGACCCTTGGCTTAACCGTAGTTTGCGGCTTCAAGCTGGGCTACTATTACCGGAGCGCCGGATCGGACTTTCCGCCCACGACTTTCAACAAGCCATAGGCGCCAAAACTGTTTGGGTAACCCGTGCCCTTCGGTCAGATGATGCAGAAACAGTCCCTTCTCGTTGGTTAAACCGAATAGAGAACCTGCTAAACGGTTTGCCAAAGATAGATGGTGGTTCTTGGATGCAAGATATGCGCAGTCGTGGGGAGCACTGGATTGGATTAGTTGAGGCTGTTGAAGCCACGGCGGAACCAAGCTCAACACCCAGGCCCTCAGTTGCACCTCCAATCCACACCAGACCCAAAAAATTAGCAGTAACTGACATTAAGCATCTTATTCGTGACCCTTATACAATATACGCGAAGTACGTTTTGGACCTGCGACGTCTAGATCCATTAGCGAAGTCCCCGGACGCACCTCTAAGGGGCACTGTTATTCATGATGTGTTAGAGGTTTTTATAAAAAAAGGGCCGTGGTCAAATGCGTCCCTTGCAAAGACGGCGTTGTTAGATTTGTCCAGAGACATGCTCACAGACCTTGTTCCTTGGCCGGCTGCACGCCGAATGTGGCAGGCACGCGTTGCGCGGTTTGCAGACTGGTTTATCACAGAAGAAATTAAACGACAGAAGGTATTACTGTCGTCAAAAACTGAAATTTGGGGTGAGGTAGCCTTACCTGAACTGGGGTTTACCTTGGTGGGAAAAGCGGATCGAGTGGATGTCTTACAGGACGGTACTGCACATATTTACGATTATAAAACAGGTAAACCTCCCAGCAAAGATCAACAAATACATTTCGATAAGCAGCTTTTGCTTGAGGTTGAAATGTTGCGGCAGGGTGGGTTTGAGAAACTGGGCGCAATGCAAGTTGTGGGTGCAACCTATATTGGTCTTGGAAATGATCCTGAGGAGGCCATTGCTCCTATGGATGAAGTAGATGTCTGGGCCGAGCTTTCAGAGCTGATACGTGCGTATCAGGACCCCGAGCAGGGATACTCCGCAAGGCGCGCTATGCTCATGGCTGATGCATCATCAGATTACGACCACCTCGCGCGCTACGGGGAATGGGGCACCAATCAATCTGCTCTTTTAATTAAGGTCTCAAAATGAAAATAAATGACGCGACCCGAAGGCAGGTAGAGGCGGCCCAACCTACCCGGTCCACTTGGTTAGCAGCAAATGCAGGTTCAGGGAAAACGCGTGTACTCACCGACCGGGTGGCGCGGCTACTGCTTGATGGTGTGATGCCACAAAATATTTTGTGCCTTACATACACCAAAGCTGCAGCATCAGAGATGCAAAACCGCCTGTTCCGGCGTTTAGGCCGCTGGACAATGCTTGATAATACCGATTTGCTAAAAGAACTTTTAGAATTGGGTGTTGAGAGTAGCCTTAACTCGGAAGACATCGATAGAGCCCGCACGCTTTTTGCTCGCGCCGTTGAGGCGCCTGGCGGTTTGAAAATTCAAACTATCCACTCATTTTGTGCATCTATTCTCAGGCGCTTTCCTCTCGAGGCCGGTGTAAGTCCTCAATTTGTCGAAATCGACGAAAGGGCTCAGAAAATATTGTTGGATGAAGTGCTCGAAGCCATCGCTGACCAACCAGAGAGCTCCAGTTTTGACGGGATCGCAAATCACTTTACTGGAATGGACATACAAGACGTATTACGATCTATCATAGATTTAGCTCACCTATTTGACGCCCCCACCACACAAGATGATATTTGGCGAAGCCTTAAATTAGAGCCCGGGTATCAAGAAAAAAACCTAGCCGAGGACTGCTTTTTACCAAACGATGCACAGCTTGTATTTGACCTTAGACTAGCACTTTTAAGCAAAGTTGGTAATGACCATAAGGCGGGTGTAAACCTGTTGGCAATCAACGGGTCAGAGCTTAATGCAGCAGATCTTCCTATTCTGGAATCAGTTTTTTTAACCAAATCTGGTGCAGACCCTTTCTCAGCAAAGGTTGGGAAGTTTCCTACCAAAAAAACACAAATTGAGCTTCCTTATATGGCGCAAGTTGAAGCTTTGATGATGCGAGTTGAGGGTACTCGTCAAAACCGGCTGGCACTGCGCACCGCTAAACGAACTAAGGCACTTTACGAATTTTCAACTGAGTTTTTACAAGCATATAATGATCGCAAGCAAGCGCGCGGCTTTTTGGATTTTAACGATCTCATTCTGCGTACTCGAAGCCTGATGTCAGACGAGCGCGTGGCAGCATGGGTCTTGTTCCGGCTGGATGGCGGCATAGACCATATTTTAGTAGATGAGGCTCAAGACACCAGCCCAGCTCAATGGGATGTAATCCACCTCTTAGCGCAAGAGTTTACGTCTGGAAAAGGTGCGCGAGCTGACGTGGAGCGCACCATATTTGTGGTTGGTGATAAAAAGCAATCAATCTATTCTTTTCAGGGCGCTGACCCCGAGGGGTTTGACCGGATGCGAGATCAATTTGCAGCGCAACTGCTCGAAATAGGGCAGCCGTTCCAGTCAACCACACTTGATTACTCTTTCCGCTCATCTCCAGTAATATTGGGGCTGGTAGATCAGGTTTTTTCTAATCGCGTTGGACTAGGGTCTCATTCTTCTCACCTAGCTTATAAATCTGAACTTCCAGGGCGTGTTGATGTTTGGCCAGTATTTCAAAAACCAGAAAAAGTTGAACCTGGGCATTGGACAGACCCAGTTGACGAGGTTTCAAGTGACCACCAAGATAAGAAATTAGCTGATGCGCTCGCAGGTCACATTCAAGCTCTGATTAAAACTGAAACCCTTACACAGCTTGATAAGAACGGAGTTCCATTTCGCCGAAAAATAACAGCTGGAGACTTTTTAATCTTAGTTCAGAGCCGTCAGAAGTTGTTGTTTCGAGAAATTCATCGCGCTTGTAAGGAAGCTGCCCTACCCATTGCTGGTGCCGATAGACTAAAGGTCGCAGCCGAGTTAGCAGTGCAAGACATTCAGTCTTTACTTTCGTTTTTAGCGCTACCTGAAGATAATTTATCATTAGCCGAAGCCCTAAAGTCACCACTATTTGATTGGTCAGAGCAAGACCTGTTTAATCTTGCACAGGGACGAGATTCACCATTTTTGTGGCGTAGCCTACAGAATCGCAAGATGGATTTTCCGGATACCGTGCATCGCTTGGTAGAACTGCGAAACATCGCAGATTTCAAACGGCCATTTGAGTTGGTAGAGCATATACTTACCACACAAGGCGGCCGCGCTGCACTTTTAGGAAAATTAGGCCGTGAAGCTGCAGAGGGCATTGATGCGTTAATCAGCCAATCTCTGGCATATGAGCGAGGTAATACCCCCAACCTAACGGGTTTCTTAGTGTGGTTAGATGCTGATGATCTCGAGATTAAACGCCAAATGGACGGTGTTGGCGACAAAATAAGAGTAATGACAGTGCATGGCGCTAAAGGGTTGGAAGCACCCATTGTGGTGCTACCAGACACCGCCACTCGCAAATCCCCAAAAAGCCGTGATGTGGTCGATCACCATGGCATAGCTGTGTGGAAGCCAAACACAAAACTAATTCCGAATATATTAACACCCACTTTGGACGTAATACAGTCACGCCAGATTGAAGAGCGGGACAGGCTTTTATATGTAGCCCTCACTCGTGCAGAAAGCTGGGTAATTGTAATGGGCTCTGGTGATATAAAAGAAAGCCAAGAATGCTGGTATAATATAATTCAGACGGCAGTCTTGGCTAAAGGGGCCATGCCCTTAAATACAACAGCAGGGATTGGTTTGCGCCATGAGCTAACTCCATGGGAGGCGGGCGAGCCAGAGCTTGGAAAAACCATAATAAGCAATAAATATGAATTACCCAATTGGGTAATAACAAAAACTAGCACCCCCGTACTGCCACCTAGTCCACGCTCTCCCTCAGAGCTAGGAGGAGAAAAAATTGTCAATAATAATTTAACCCAACCCAATCCAAATGCACTGCGCCTGGGAACGGCCGTCCATCTTTTGTTAGAAACCCTGCCAAACGTACCACATGTAAAATGGGGAAATGTTGCTAATCTGTTAATTGAAAAAGATATCTTACCATTAGCTTTAAGTGAAGTTACAAAAGTTCTCAAAAACCCTAATCTCTCTCACATCTTCACCATAGACACTTTAGCTGAAGTGGATATTTCCGCTCATCTTGAAGAACTGGGGGGGAATCCAATCCAAGGGTCTATCGATAGACTAATCATATCAAAAAAGACGGTTACGGCTATTGATTTCAAAACCAATCAGACTGTTCCAACCGAAGCAAAGCAGGTCCCTGAGGGCATATTACGCCAAATGGGTGCATATTCCTCTGCGCTTTCACAAATCTTTCCTAATCACGAAATAGAAACTGCTATTTTATGGACAAAATCGCAGCATCTGATGCAGCTACCTCGTCACCTCGTTATTTCATCGTTAGAAAGAGCATCGCATGCTTGACGCTGAGCTTCAGCAACTCTAACTCTTGGATTAATTATTATAACATTTGGAGTATTTCTAATGGCCACCGTAGCAGCGACCGACGCAACCTTTGATTCTATTGTCAAAGAGTCTGACCTCCCTGTTGTTGTAGACTTTTGGGCGGAATGGTGCGGTCCTTGCAAGCAAATTGGCCCCGCTCTGGAAGAGCTATCTACTGAAATGGAAGGCAAAATCAAAGTTGTGAAAGTAGATGTTGATAGTAACCCTTCAGCGGCCGCAGCGCTTGGTGTTCGTGGAATTCCAGCTTTATTTTTATTCAAAGACGGTGAAGTCATCTCAAACAAAACTGGTGCAGCGCCAAAAGCTGCGCTGAAAAGCTGGATAGAAGACGCAATTTAGCATTACCTAAGAAACAAAAAAAACAGGCGCTCCCGTGGGCGCCTTTTTATTTCTATTTTTGCTGAACAAGGTATCACCAATAACTTCCATATCAAGGAGAGAACCGTGACTGATACAAAGTTTCCAGGGTGGCACGGAACAACAATTATTGGTGTACGCAAGGGCAATCAGGTTGTGGTTGCTGGTGATGGACAGGTAAGCCTTGGCCCCACCGTAATCAAAGGGACAGCGCAAAAAGTAAGGCGCCTTTCTCCTGGCGGAAATGATGTTGTGGTTGGGTTTGCGGGTTCTACCGCAGATGCCTTTACCTTATTGGAACGCTTAGAAAGTAAACTAGAAGCAACCCCAGGCCAACTTCAGCGAGCTTGTGTTGAGCTCGCAAAAGACTGGCGGACAGACAAATATTTGCAGAAATTAGAAGCTATGCTGATAGTAACAGATGGCGCAGAGCTACTGATAATCACTGGTGCTGGCGATGTATTAGAACCAGAGCATGGTATTGCTGCTATTGGCTCCGGAGGTAATTTTGCTCTTGCCGCTGCACGCGGGCTTCAAGAAACAGACTTAGATGCTGAAGGAATTGCTCGAAAAGCCATGGCCATTGCCTCAGATATTTGTGTGTATACAAATGGCAATCTCACCGTTGAGGTAATTTCCACATGACCGACCTTACTCCTCGCGAAATTGTTTCTGAACTAGATCGGCACATTGTTGGCCAAAAAGATGCAAAGCGTGCCGTGGCAGTGGCCATGCGAAACAGGTGGCGCCGCAGGCAGTTGGAAGATGATCTGCGAGATGAGGTCTACCCTAAAAATATTCTCATGATAGGCCCCACTGGTGTAGGAAAAACAGAAATAAGTAGAAGGCTGGCTAAATTAGCGCGCGCTCCTTTTCTTAAGGTGGAGGCAACCAAGTTTACCGAAGTGGGCTACGTAGGTCGAGATGTAGAGCAAATAATCCGTGATTTGGTAGATTCAAGTATAGCTATGACCCGCGACCACATGCGCGATGACGTCAGTGCTCGAGCTAAGATTGCAGCCGAAGAACGTGTCATTGAGGCTATCGCCGGTGAAGATGCGCGCGACGCCACACGCAATATGTTTCGAAAAAAGCTCCGTAGTGGTGAGTTAGACGATACTATAATTGAGCTTGAGGTTGCAGATACCTCAAACCCAATGTCGATGCTGGATATCCCTGGGCAGCCAGCGGGTCAAATGGGTATGATGAACCTGGGCGATATCTTCGGAAAAGCTATGGGTGGACGCAAAACCCGAAAAAAGCTCACTGTAGCTGCTAGTTATGAGGTGTTACTAGGCGAAGAGGCCGATAAACTTCTAGATGACGAGGCTGTGACCAAGGCTGCTGTAAGCGCTGTCGAAGAAAGTGGGATCGTATTTCTAGATGAAATTGACAAGGTGTGTGCACGCACCGACGCCAGAGGTGCAGATGTCAGTCGTGAAGGTGTACAACGAGATTTACTGCCTCTTATTGAAGGTACGACTGTGTCCACAAAATACGGTCCCGTTAAAACTGATCATATTCTGTTTATTGCCTCTGGAGCATTTCATGTCGCCAAGCCATCCGACCTATTGCCGGAGCTCCAGGGTCGTCTACCAATCAGAGTAGAGTTACGTAATTTAACAGAAAAAGACTTTATTCGCATATTATCAGAGACAGAAAATGCATTAACATTGCAATATTCAGCCCTAATGAAAACTGAAGGCGTAACGGTATCATTTAGCGAAGATGGAATAGCTGCCCTTGCGCATGCAGCAGCAGAGGTGAACCGCTCTATAGAAAATATAGGTGCTCGCCGCCTCTATACGGTAATTGAGCGGGTTTTTGAAGAGTTATCGTTTGTAGCACCAGATCAGTCAGGGACCGAGCTCTTAATTGACAAAGAATATGTTAATAAACACCTAGACGCCCTATTACAGTCCAGCGATCTCTCACGGTACGTATTGTAGCCCTCTTGCCAGCAACGATGTTTAATCAGACAACAGTAACATGTTTAGGTTCATAATTAATAATAGCAGATGGCTGACGGCCGGAGCTTTACTCACGCTGATGTCGAGCTTTGGTCAAACGTATTTTATCTCAATATTTTCCGGTGAAATCAGAGCTACGTTCAGTCTATCCCATGGAGATTGGGGTGCAATTTACGGCTTTGGCACGTTTGCGTCGGCGGTCGCAATGGTCTGGTCTGGGGGGTTAACGGACATTATGCGAGTACGACGACTTGGGCCAATTATATTAACAGCTCTAGCCGCTTCTTGCTTTTTTATGGCATTTAACCCCTGGGTAGCACTCCTACCTGTTGTTATATTTTGTTTGCGGTTTACGGGGCAGGGTATGTCTACACATATTGCTGCAGTAAGCATGTCACGCTGGTTTGCAGCCAATCGCGGCAAGGCACTCTCTGTGGCAAACCTTGGATTTTCTTTTGGAGAAGCCATCTACCCGCTGTTAGTTGTAACCCTAATGTTGCTGTTTGCATGGCAAGAAGTTTGGATCTTAGCGGCTTTCATAGCTATTTTGTCAATTCCTGCCTTACTTTGGCTCTTGCGGGAAGAGCGTAGCCCCCAATCTATGGCCAATGAAGGGCAGTCAGTCGGTATGGGGGGCCACCATTGGACGCGAAACCAAACTTTATCCCACCCGTTATTTTGGTTTATGATGCCCGCTTTTATAGGACAATCAGCTTTTAACACTGCTTTCTTTTTTCTTCAGGTACATTTTGCTGAAATAAAAGGTTGGGAGCACTTTCAGCTAGTGGCAATGTTTCCTGTTTATACGGGTGTAGCTATTGGATCGATGGTTCTATCTGGAATTGTTCTTGATAAAGTTGGGACTGCCCGTTTAATCCCATATTTCCAAATTCCTATGGTAGTAGCCTTTTTGCTTTTTGCATATGGGCAATCACTTGTTGCAGCGCTAGTTGGCTTTATCTTTTT
>JAVLEV010000030.1:12344-16228 GCA_031920365.1 Planktomarina sp.
TACAGCGCTCCACCACCACCGTGCCGCTGGTGTGCGGATGTAACCTCAAGAATCGAATTTGCCAATGGGGATTGGCGTAACCATAGAGGAACGTTGTGGCGCAAAACTCCGTGGCGCTCAGGAATTATACCACGGTCCGGCTTGGACTTACCCTTTCCAGTAATCACTAGAACCAAGCGGCGCTGCAACTGAGATGAACTTAAAATAAAATTTTGTAAGATAGGATATGCCTCAGACATAGTCATACCATGAAGGTCAAGCCTTGCCTCAGGGTCTAATTTCCCACGTGTAAGCTTACCATACGACTTTGCATCCATTGTTAAATTGTTGTTTGGGACTGAACTTATATGGGCGGTAGCCAGTCTATGCTGTGACTTCGCCCCTATTTGAAAAGGTGTAAGTTTAAGTTGAGCTGGCGCTGAGCGCACCTTAAGAGAGGCGGGCAAAACCAGTGTGGGTGTTAAAACTAAGTCTGCAGAACGCATGGGCGTTGTTGTGTCTGCTACTTTTTCCCAGAGCCTTTGCTCTTCAGGCCGAAGCTTTCTAGCCATACCTAAAGTCCCAGAGGTTTTAGCTGTGACACTTTAATCTGTAGGGGTATACTCACGCTGTCAGGACCCACCAAGAAACAAGTGGTGATGTCAAAATAGCTGACGAAAGCGTCATTCGCCTGTAGCAACGAGCTGCCAATTTGGATCAGAGGACCCCATTGTTCGGCCAAAGGTCCAAACATCACGTTGGCGTTTAATTTCGGTTTCATCGCCCTCGATAATGTCACCTTTGTCATTTTTAACAACAGATGTTAGCTCACAAACAAAACGAACATCTACTTCGCCTTGATTATTAGTAACATCAAAAGTAGCTCCCATTAGGCCAGTTTCACGCACACCAATAAATTCTACGTCAATGGTTAATCCTTTTTCTTTTCGGGTCTCAATCACTGAGGCAAATGCTTCAAACACATCATCGCTTAAGAACGATTTAACGCTCGCGAGATCTCCATTTTCAAAGGCCATCAAAATCATTTCATAAGCACCCTTTGAACCTTGAAGAAATTCAGTGACAGAAAAAGATGGTTCTGCTAATTTCATACTCAAAAGGGCCCGCGCCGCATCGCTATCTTCAGCCGCATGGTCAGTAATATCTTCATCAGGACCACCCTCAATAACCTCAAATTTTGGCCGAGCTCCAGATGATTTAGACACATCAGTTCGGGGGCCTTCATGACCCTCCCGTGTTCCAAGCACGCCGCGTAATTTTAAGATAAGATACACGGCGATACCAGCCAAAGCTAAAAGTTGGATTAATTGCATATTCATTGTTTATCTGCTGCCCCATGAGGAATAGAAATTTGTGTTGTTTGTACTTATGTAAGACAGCAGTTAGTTCAAGTCCACCAGCACAAACCAGAATTGGAGACACTTAATGCGTTTGTTACTTGCTTTTATAGCTGTACCCCTGATTGAGATTGGCTTGTTTATCAAGGTTGGGGGTGTAATTGGCCTTTGGCCTACTCTTCTGATCATTCTGTTAACCGCTTTAGCGGGAACTTGGTTAGTGCGAAGCCAGGGTGCACAAACCATCCAAAACTTACAAGACTCCTTTCAAAATACGAAAAACCCTACTGAGCCGTTAGTCCATGGTGCTATGATACTTTTAGCAGGTGCTTTATTACTTACCCCTGGTTTTTTTACTGATGCCCTTGGGTTTCTTCTACTTTTTCCTCCCTTCCGTGTATTTGTAATGAAAAATATAAAATCAAAACTAAACGCGAGTAATGTTAATTTCGCGCCATCTCAGTATAGATCTCAATCTAATTCAGATGATGATGTTATTGAAGGGGAGTTTCAGAAGGTCTCACCTAAAGACGAAAAATCTGGCTGGACAAAGCATTGAGAGCTTATCAGCATCCTGCTATGTAACATCTAAAATACCTTTAGGAGTGACTGTAATGGTAAAAACGCCAATTGAAGATGCTAAAAACGAAGAACAGGCTGCGCCACAACCACTAAAGATGCAAATTCTAGCTCAATACATCCGCGACATGTCTTTTGAAAATATTTTAGCTCAGAAAGGTATTGATGGCGATGTGCAACCAGAAATTTCTGTTGAGGTAAATATTGATGCAAAAAAGCGCTCAGTTGATAACCAGTATGAAGTCATAATCAAAACAGCTATTTCGTCAAAGACAAAAGCAAAAGGGGAGCCTATGTTTTTGTTAGAGCTGGAATATGGTGGGATTTTTCATATTGAAAACTTACCAAAGGATCAATTGCACCCCTACTTGATGATTGAATGTCCTCGAATGATATTTCCGTTCTTAAGACGCATTGTCAGTGACGTCACCCGTGACGGTGGGTTCCCACCAATGAACCTTGAACCAATCGATTTCATGGCCTTATACCGTAACGAAATTCAACGTCGCTCCAAAGAAAGTTCAAAAGAAAAAACTAACTAAATTTTAGTAGGCCAAATAGTATCAGTCTCAAAAGTGGAAATAAATTTATCGTGTGCCACTTTTTCTTCAACTGACAGTCGCGATACAAGTGGCGTTGATCTTGGTGTTGGCCTCCATTCGTGTGCGCCAGTGCCTGACATTGTTTTTTGACTAGTGGGTCCTGACAAAATTAAATCTGGCTGACGCCCACCAATCAGTTCCAAATAGACTTCAGCTAAGATCTCAGAATCCAGTAGAGCTCCGTGCAGCAATCGAGATGAATTATCAATACCAAACCTTCGACAAAGTGCGTCAAGTGAAGCCGGGGAACCGGGAAACTTACGGCGCGCGACGGCTAAAGTATCTATGGCTTGGCTCTTTGGTAATAGTGGTCGGTTAACCCAACCCAACTCTGCATTCAGAAACTTTATATCAAACGATGCGTTGTGAATCACAAGCTTTGAGCTACCAATAAAGTCAATAAATTTCTGTGCGATGTTTTTAAAAATTGGCTTGTCAGATAGGAACTCTGCACTCAAGCCATGTACACCAAAAGCCCCTTCGGGCATATTACGTTGAGGATTTATATATTGGTGATAGGTCCGACCAGTTGGCAAGTGATTAAATAATTCAACCGCGCCAATTTCTACAATACGGTCGCCTTCATTTGGTTCAAATCCCGTTGTTTCAGTATCTAAAACTATTTCACGCATTTTTTAGCTTTCTTCCAATATCTTTCATAATAAATTCTACAGCCGTTTGTGCTGTTTCTAATGTGGATGTATCAATCACGTAGTCAGATCGACCCGCCTTATCAGCCGCTGGAAACTGTTTATTTAAAACCATGTCAAAATAACGTTTATTCATGCCAGGACGGGCCATAACCCTTTTTTTTTGCATGTCTGGTGAAGTAAATACGCATGCAATTGCATCAAAATCTTTCTCAATATTCAACTCATATAAAAGTGGTATGTCAAAGACCAAAATGGGCGCCGAATTATCCAAGATAAATTTCTGGCGGTTTTGTTGAACGAGGGGATGAATAATAGCTTCAATTTTGGGTAATACAGTTGGGTCATCTACTATAATTTGGCGCAGTTTTTCTCTATTTATTTTATTTTCTTCAAAAAGTTGCGGTAAAAAAGCTTTAATAGGCCCTACAGCAGCCCCACCTGGTCCGTAAGCATCGTGCACTGCTAAGTCCGCATCCCATATTACACAGCCTTGCTTAGCGAAAAATTCGCAAGTAGTTGTTTTACCCATTCCAATGGAGCCTGTTAATCCCAAAAGATAACTCATTCAGTCACTATCGCTTCTATCTCTTTAGTAACAGCAGGCCGAACTCCAAACCACGCTTCAAAACCTGGAACTCCTTGATACAAAAGCATACCAATACCACCGACTACTGGGCAGCCTAAACTGCGGGCCTGAGCCAGTAATGGAGTAT
>JAVLEV010000031.1:0-6457 GCA_031920365.1 Planktomarina sp.
TTTAGATAATAGTATTTGAGAAAAAGCGAATATAGGCGTAGTGACAATACGATATTTACGCAGGTAAAGAGCCTCAGCCAATAATAAGCGCTGGTGTTTACTATTTATAAAATTTTAAAAAGAAATTTTTTTCATATACTTTCTTTGCAGTGTCCTAAGTGATATCAATCTAGGGCTTAAAACACTCTGTTAAAAATATTTGCATTGAGCATACTCCAATGTTAGATTCTTGCAAATTGGGGGACCATAACATTATACAAACAGTCACGGCAGTTCCGTCACTTGATCCAGTTTGGGATCAAATGGTTATTGAGGCACAGAATGGTCTTGAGCAAGAGCCTCTACTTGGTGCAATGATTCATTCTAGCATTCTGCACCATAGCAGCCTAGACCAAGCTTTGTCCTATCGTATTGCTTTGAAGTTGGCCTCGCATGAGATGCCAGAGCAAATGCTGAGGGAAATCTCTGATGATGCTATCGAGCAGGGTGACATTGGAAGATTTTCGCGCGCTGATTTGGTAGCTGTACGCGAGCGTGATCCAGCTTGCCATAACCTCACTCATCCCTTGCTTTTTTTTAAAGGGTTTCAGGCCATTCAGGCCTATCGTGTCGGGCATTTTCTCTGGATGTCTGACCGTAAGGATTTAGCCTATTTTTTTCAAAGCCGAATTTCTGAAGTCTTTGGAATAGACATTCACCCAGCAGCAGTTATCGGTAAAGGTCTGATGATCGATCATGCTCACTCAATAGTGATTGGCGAAACCGCCATTGTTGGTGATAATGTATCTATGCTGCACTCCGTGACCCTAGGTGGGACTGGAAAAAAAGATTCTGACCGTCATCCAAAGATAGGTGACGGAGTGTTGATTGGAGCTGGAGCGAAGGTGCTAGGGAATATAAAAGTTGGCCATTGTAGCCGCATAGCCGCAGGTTCGGTCGTTTTGCACGAGGTACCACCCTGTAAAACTGTAGCAGGTGTGCCAGCCAAAATTGTTGGTACCGCTGGATGTGACCAGCCATCAGTAATGATGCATCAGCTTTTAGGATAGCTGAATATCAAAAGAAACAAAAAATATTAAATCTGATTATTCAGATACTCCTTTTAAGAAAGCCTTTTTTAGACTAACATAAACAGGGGATTTTCAAGATTTTTAACAATTTCATCCAGTAACTCAGCTCCTAATGCCCCATCAATTACCCGGTGATCTACGGACATGGTCACTGACATAACAGTGGCCACAGAAAGGCTGCCGTCGTCGAGGACTACTGCACGTTTTTTACCAGCTCCTACAGCCAAGATTGCGCCTTGAGGTGGATTAATCACAGCATCAAAGTTATCGATTCCCATCATTCCAAGATTGGATATTGAGAAGCTTCCGCCTTGGTATTCATGTGGGGCCAGTTTGCGGTCTCGCGCTCGTTCGGCAAGATCTTTCATCTGAACAGCGAGTTGGGATAGGGTTTTTCTGTCAGCATCCAGCAAAACAGGGGTAAACAAGCCGCCTTCAATGGCTACAGCTACGGAGATATCTGAAGCGGCCATCTGTAAAATTCGATCCCCAGCCCAAACGGCATTAGCGGCTGGCACCTTTTGCAGTCCCAGGGCGCAGGCTTTGATGATAAAGTCGTTGACTGAAATTTTGATGCCACGGGCATCTAAGCTTTTATTGATTTCGCTGCGGACCTTCATGAGATTGTCGAGGTGAATGTCCCGACGAAGGTAAAAATGTGGAATGGTTTGCTTGGCTTCGGTCAAGCGTGCGGCAATTACTCTTCGCATACCATCCAGCGGCACTGTTTTGAATTCACGACCCTCATACAGGGCTTCAACTGCAGCAGTATTGGCTACTACAGGCATTGTGGGCGTGGTTATGGGTGCCGTTAAGCTGAATGATTTTCCGGCTGCTATACTTACATCAGCTTTAACAATTCGGCCCTTTGGGCCAGACCCTGTAATTTCTGTCAAATCCAAGCCACTGTCAGAAGCAATTCGTCGGGCAAGTGGAGAGGCAAAAATACGTATGCTGTTTGTGGCTAAAGGTACAGTTGGTACCACAACTTTCACAGTGGGTGCCACAACCTCTGGCGCCATCCCAACTGGTGCTGAAGAAGCTACTGTAGCGTTATCTGCGTCACCTTCCTCAAGCAAAATCGCAATTGCGGAGTTCACTTTTACATTAGCCGTACCTTCGGCCACTAACAGCTTGCCAATAACGCCTTCGTCAACGGCTTCAAACTCCATAGTTGCTTTGTCGGTTTCGATCTCGGCCAATAGATCGCCTGACTGGACCACATCACCTTCTGACACCAACCATTTGGCGAGGGTGCCTTCCTCCATAGTCGGCGACAGTGCTGGCATAAGAATTTCAAGTGCCATTGGGTGCTCCTTAACGGTAGAGGACTGATTTAGCGGCTACCATCACATCTTCGGTGGTAACCAAGGCTAATTTTTCGAGATTGGCGGCATAAGGCATCGGAACATCTTTACCGGTGCAATTGATAACTGGTGCGTCAAGGTAATCGAAGGCCTCTTGCATCAATACTGAGGATATATGACTACCGATTGAACATACCGGAAACCCTTCTTCGATAGTAACGCAGCGGTTAGTTTTTTTAACAGAATTTACAACTGTCTCTGTATCTAATGGCCTCAAACAGCGTAGGTCAACTACTTCAACACTAATACCCATTTCTTCCAACTGATCAGCAGCTTGAAGGGCGTATTTCATACCAATGCCAAAACTAACTAGTGTAATATCATTTCCCGTACGCCAGATTCGGGCCTTACCCAAGGGAACAGTATAATCCGGTAGGTCAGGGACCTCAAAACTCTGGCCGTAAAGGATCTCATTTTCAAGAAATATAACTGGATTTGGATCACGAATGGCTGATTTCAAAAGGCCTTTAGCGTCAGCAGCTGAATAGGGCTGAACGACTTTTAGTCCTGGAATATGCGCATACCATGCGGCGTAATCTTGACTATGCTGCGCACCAACTCTAGCGGCAGCCCCGTTGGGGCCACGGAAAACCATAGGCGCGCCCATCTGGCCACCCGACATATAAAGTGTTTTGGCAGCTGAATTGATGATCTGGTCCATCGCCTGCATTGCAAAGTTAAAAGTCATAAATTCCACGATAGGTTTTAGCCCCCCAAAAGCTGCACCTACGGCAATACCAGCAAACCCATGCTCCGTAATCGGCGTGTCGATCACGCGCTTTGTGCCAAACTCATCAAGCATGCCTTGCGAGATTTTGTATGCACCTTGGTATTCGGCTACTTCCTCACCCATCAGATAAACGCTTTGATCGCGGCGCATTTCTTCGGACATTGCCTCTCGGATTGCTTCGCGGACGGTCTGAGTTTTGAATATGGTTCCTTCAGGTAAATCTTGCTCAACTATATTAGCTTGCGTTGGGGATTGAGCTTTGGCGGGCGAAGAGGCCGCTTCTTCTAACAGGGCTGGAGCTAACGCAGTAGAAGGAGCGGCCGCGTCAAATAGACTTTCACCATCTTCCAGTAATATCGCAATAACGGAGTTAACTGTCACAGCAGCAGTACCATCAGAAATCAATAGCTTACCGATAATTCCTTCATCAACGGCTTCAAATTCCATTGTAGCTTTGTCAGTTTCAATTTCCGCTAGGATATCGCCTGAATTAACTTTATCACCCTCGGCCACCAGCCATTTAGCTAATGTACCTTCCTCCATTGTAGGCGAAAGAGCAGGCATTAAAATTTCAATAGCCATATGTTAAGCCTCCACCTGAGCATAAATATCTGTCCAAAGCTCTTCTAAAGCAGGTTCTGGACTTTCTTTTGCAAATTCGGCACTTTTATTAACCACCGCTTTAATTTCTTTGTCGATCGTTTTGAGGTCGTCTTCATTGCAATGTTTGCCGGTCAAAAGAAGATCTCGCACGTGTTCAATAGCGTCTTTTTCTTCACGCACTTTCTGCACCTCTTCACGAGTTCTGTATTTGGCAGGATCTGACATCGAATGCCCACGATAGCGATAGGTTTTAATTTCGAGGATGTAGGGGCCCTTACCGGACCGGCAATGTGCAACAGCAGTCTCTCCTGCGGCTTTTACTGCTAGAACGTCCATACCATCGACAGCTTCACCAGGAATACCAAAGGCGCGCCCGCGCTCGTAAATCTCTGCGGACGAGGTGGAGCGTTGCTGCGAGGTACCCATTGCGTATTGATTATTTTCAATTACAAATATTACAGGCAAGTCCCAAAGGGCTGCCATGTTAAAGGTCTCGTAAACTTGCCCTTGATTGGCCGCCCCATCGCCAAAGTAAGTAAAAGTTACGCGGTCATTTCCGAGGTATTTGTCAGCGAATGCCAAGCCTGCACCGATTGGAACCTGCGCCCCAACAATTCCGTGGCCACCATAAAAATGTTTCTCTTTCGAGAACATGTGCATCGAGCCGCCCTTACCCTTGGAGTAGCCGCCGCTGCGCCCGGTCAGTTCTGCCATTACGCCGTTGGCCTCCATGCCACAGGCAAGCATATGTCCGTGATCACGATAAGAGGTTACCCGCTTGTCACCTTCCTCTGCAGCGGCTTCCAAGCCAACTACGACTGCTTCTTGTCCAATATATAGGTGACAAAATCCACCAATTAATCCCATGCCGTAAAGTTGGCCTGCCTTTTCTTCAAAGCGCCGAATTAATAACATTTCTCGGTAGAAATGCATCAATTCGTCTTTTGATACATTGACCTTACTGGTTTTCTTAGCCAATACTGGAACCCCATAATAAATAGTTTAGCGTTAAACTATCTTATATCACATATATATAGGGAATAGGAACAATTTATTTTTTTGAATAATTAACAATAATATTCAGTATGATAAGGACCATATTTACTGAATAACGATTTCATCGGGGCGAATGAAGCCCAGGATATCGCGTGCTTGCTGATCCAAAAGATCAAGATCAAGGTAGTGGTCAGACAGGCGCAGTGTCTTATTTTCCAGCAAAGATATCGAACTTTGCAAAAAATCTAGATTAACAACTAATGCATTTTTTTCGGAAAGATATTCAGCACGGCGTAAAACTCCGTAGTCGCCTTGGATCGCAGAAAATACGAAGTATGTCGCCAAGGTGAGAGAAACCAGGGTTACAGCCAAGGGTCCAATAGGCGGAGTATTAAGATTTGCCATTTAGTGCCTTCTGCCTATCTTAAAATAAATTTACTATGACATATTGATTCGCTGCTGTGAATCCCCTGATTCGTATTTTATCCAGAAATCGACGCTTCGAAGATACCATCGATTGCCAGAGTTAATGCCTGATCAAATTCTGTATCACTTTGATTGGCCGTTAGCCCTTCGGTGAGGGCGCGTGAGAAGCTGGCAATAACCGATGTATTTTTTGCCAAACGTCTAGTGGCTTGGCTCCTAGTATAGCCACCTGATAATGCGACTACAGACAAGACTCGCGGGTGCTGGCATAATTCATGATAGTGGTTGGCAACTTCGGGTAGAGTGAGCTTAAGCATAACTTTTTGATTAGGAAGCAGTTTGTCCAAATATTCTAATAAGGCTGCGAGCAACATTATTTCTGCTTCTTCTTTGTCAAATGCGGTGATGGTTACCTCTGGTTCCAAAATTGGTATTAGCCCATGTGCCGTGATTTGTGCGCCAATTTTAAACTGTTGGTCCACAATCTTACTTATACCGTTTTGGTTGGCTGCATGGATAACTGAACGCATTTTAGTGCCAAATACACCTAGATTTTTGGCACGGACAATTAGCGTCATTAAATCTGGTATTGGCTTCATAGGCTGTACGCCGTCGGCGCGGTTTAGAAGACCTTTATCTACCTTCAAAAAAGGCACCACCCCGCGTTCTTGCCAGAGATAAGTTGGGGCCTGTTTGCCGTCAAATTTCCTTTCCATAGTGTCTTCAAACAAGATGGCACCAATAACTTTTTTACCAGTGAAATTTGGAGATTGTGCAATGCGCGCGCGCATTGCGTGAATTAGGTCATACATTTCAGCATCAGACGCAAAACTGTCAGAGTTAATCCCATAAGCATCCAGAGCTTGTGGAGTTGAGCCGCCACTTTGATCTAGTGCCGCGATAAAGCCTTTACCTGCCTGGATAAGATCCATTTGTTCCTGATTTACCATTTTGTACCCTCTAAATATAAGTCCATGGTTGAAGTTTATGGGGCTTGAAGCAAAGCTTCAATAATGGTGGCGCTAACGGGTTAAAATAAAATTTATTTATGCTACTAATGCAGCCACACCGGGCAGTTCCTTACCTTCCATCCACTCTAAAAACGCACCGCCTGCAGTGGAGATATAGGTAAAATCATCCGCTACACCAGCTTGATTTAAGGCGGCCACTGTATCGCCGCCCCCGGCAACAGAGATAAGCTTTCCCATTCTGGTGAGGGTAGCTGCAGCCTGCGCGGCAGCGTTCGTCGCGCGATCAAACGGCTG
>JAVLEV010000031.1:6557-7956 GCA_031920365.1 Planktomarina sp.
CTCGCAAATGCTTTTTCCCACATTATGTCCGAGTGCTGCCAGAAAGGTATTGGCCATACCGCCGCCGATAACCAAATGATCTACTTGGGCCACCAAATGACCCAGTAGGTCAAGTTTGGAAGATACTTTTGCGCCGCCCACAACTGCCACAACAGGCCGCTGTGGTGCTTTTAATGTTCCCGCCAACGCGCTGAGCTCTTCCGCCATCAAGCGGCCAGCACAGCTTGGTCTTAGGTGAGCTAAGGCCTCTGTGGATGCGTGGGCCCTATGGGCTGCCGAAAAGGCGTCATTACAATAGATATCGCCCAAATCGGCTAAACGCTTCGCTAAAGTTGCGTCATTTTGCTCTTCGCCGGGCTCAAACCGGATGTTTTCGATTAAAACCACTTGATTTTTATTAAACGCGATGGTTTCGCGAGCATTATCGAGTGTTGTAAATTTCACTGGCACGCCAAGGGCCGATTCTAAAGCCGATAAAGTCACTGAGAGAGACATTTCAGGTATGATCTTACCGTTTGGGCGGCCAAAATGTGCGATCAAAATAGGAGTGCCACCAGATTGTAAAATATAACTTACTGTGGGGACAATCCGGTCTATACGTGTGGCGTCGCTGACCAAACCATTTTTAACAGGGACATTGATGTCTACCCGGGTCAACACTCGCTTACCCATGAGGTGCATTTCATCTAACGTTTTCCAGCCCATGTTCTTACTCCTGAAGTGTATAGTTCGTTAACACCCGATATCACTCGATTGGTCAACTGGTTGGGCCTTTTCCTTTGGTGTAAAGCTGATTACATTGCACATCGAATGAAAAGGAGCGCCCCATGGCCAAAACCAAAGATCTCGAAAATACCATTTTGATGGAACTCAAAGATGGCACAGTAACCATTGAACTTTTACCGGACGTGGCTCCTCTGCACTGTGATCGGATGAAAGATCTTGTACGTACTGGACAGTACGACAATGTTGCGTTCCATCGTGTAATTGATGGTTTTATGGCGCAAACTGGAGATGTTCAGCATGGCGATATGGAAGATTGTTTCAATCTGCGCTCTGCTGGAACTGGTGGATCAAGTTTGCCAGATGTTCGTGCCGAGTTCTCCAAGCTGCCCCATGACCGCGGCACCATTGGCGCCGCACGGTCGCAAAGCCCTGATTCTGCTAATAGCCAATTTTTCATCAATTTTTCTGACAATAACTTTCTTAATGGCCAGTACACTGTTTACGGCCGCGTTATCTCAGGCATGGAATATGTTGATGCTATCACCCGCGGCGAACCTGCAGAAAACCCTGATCGAATGATCAGCATGAAAGTTGCTTCAGATCAGAAGCCAGCGGCTAAGAAGCCAGCGGCTAAGAAGCCAGCGGCTAAGAAGCCAGCGGCTAAGAAGCCAGC
>JAVLEV010000031.1:8056-15533 GCA_031920365.1 Planktomarina sp.
ATTGGTGCGGCTTGGCTGCCTGGCGCAACTGGGTATTCGAAATTATCTGTTGCATAGATTTCCTGAGCTTCCGGAGAAGAGAGGAATTCTATTAATTGGATCGCTAACTCTTTATTTGGTGCAGCCTTTGTCAGCGCGACACCCGATATATTTACGTGCGTCCCGCCGCCCTCAAACACTGGAAATTCAATAGATGCAGATTTTGCCCAAGCTGATTGGTCTGGATCGGCGAGCATTTTCCCCATGTAATAAGTGTTTCCGAGCGATATATCGCATTCCCCAGACCAAATAGCTTTAATTTGTGCTCGGTCGTTACCTTGTGGTTTACGCGCTAAATTATTTTTTACTGCTTTTAACCAAGCTAGGGTCTCAGCTTCGTCATGGTGGTATAAATAGGCTGCTGTTAGGGCTAGCGTATATGGATGTGTGCCTGATCGTGTGCAAATTCGACCTTTCCATTTCGGATTGGCTAAATCTTCATAGGTTGTAACTTCTCCAGCTGCTACGCGGTCATTGGAAGCATAAATAATACGTGCGCGAGTGGTAAGGCCAAACCAGTGGCCGTTTGGGTCCCTAAAATCTGGTGGGATATTTTGGTTTATCGATTCTTTTTTTAGCGGTTGAGTTAGCCCAGCCTCAACAACAGCATATAGTCTAGAAATATCTACGGTGAACACCAAGTCAGCGGGTGTCCGGCTTCCCTCTGCGCGCAGGCGTTCAATCAAACCTTTTTTAAGAAAAGCTACGTTTACAGTAATTCCAGTAGCTTTTGTAAATGCGTCCGTTAGTGGTGCTATCAAATGTGGTTGTCTATATGAATAGACATTTACTTCTTCAGCTGTCGTTGGGGTCGAAAACATACAAAATGAAAGTAAAACAGCTGCGTAATCGCGAAGTCCCATAATAATCTCCATCAAAATTTTAAATTTGGTAATTGATTAAAATAATAATAGCAATACCTGACTAAAACAATAAGATTACTTTTCTTCTCGTTTAACCTCATCCCAAAGGGCATCCATTTCTAATAAACTTGAATATACAGGCGAAGTATTTTTTTCATTAAGTTTTTTCTCTACTTCATTAAAGCGACGAGTAAATTTTTTATTTGCGTCTTTTAGAGACTGCTCTGGATCTATCTTCATGTGCCGCGCAAGGTTGGCCATCACAAACATCAGGTCACCAAACTCTTCATGTTGGTGTTTGGGGTTTTTAGCTTCTGTCAACTCAAGTATTTCTTCACGTAACTTATCCAGAACTTGGTTAATTTCTGGCCAGTCAAAGCCAACTCTCGCAGCACGTTTTTGTAATTTTACTGCCCGCGTAAGCGCTGGCAACCCAAGCGCCACACCATCGAGTGCGCGAGTTTGATCTGCACTGGCACGCTCTACTGCTTTGATGGTTTCCCAATCAATAGTTTGTTGTTCAGAGGATTTATCTCGAGATTGATCACTAAATACATGTGGATGCCGTGCAACCATTTTTTCGCTAATTGCATCCGCTACAGAGTGAAACGTAAATAGCCCATCTTCTTCACCGATAGTGGTATGGTAAACTGTTTGCAGCAATAAATCACCTAACTCACCCTTTAGATCTGCCATATCTTCACGCTCTATAGCATCGGCGACCTCATAGGCCTCCTCGATGGTGTATCGGGCGACCGACGCAAAAGTTTGCTCTATATCCCAAGGACAGCCGGTTAGGGGATCGCGCAGGCGTCGCATAATATGCAATAGCCGTTCAATGCCGCCGTCCTTTGTGTGAGCCAGATCGTTATTGTCCATTGCGTTGCTCCTGCATTTCCGATTTTCTTATTCCATAAGGAGATAGCCTATGCCAATCGTCAACCGCATCGCTGAATTTGCTGAGGATATGAAAGCTTGGCGTCGCCATTTGCATCAAAATCCAGAGCTAGGTTTTGAGTGCCACGAGACGGCAGCTTTTGTGGTGGCGCGTCTACAGGAATTTGGGATCACTGAAATTTATGGTGGTATTGCGCAATCGGGTGTGGTGGCGTTAATTAGGGGCCGCGCTGAGGGGCCTGTGATTGGGTTGCGTGCCGATATGGATGCGCTGCCGATTGAAGAGGCCACGGGGGCTGAGTATGCTAGCCGTGCGCCTGGTAAAATGCATGCGTGCGGTCATGATGGTCATACCGCGATGCTTTTGGGAGCAGCTCGCTATCTTGCGGAAACGCGTAATTTCTCGGGTACTGTAGCTTTGATTTTCCAACCTGCAGAAGAGAATGGCGGCGGTGGTGAAGTGATGGTGCAGGAGGGGGTTTTGGAGCGCTTTGGTATTGAAACAGTCTACGCGCTGCACACCGAACCTAATGCGCCGCAGGGTCAGCTTAGCACCACACCAGGCCCGATTATGGCTGCGGTTGATACGTTTGAGGTTCACGTTACCGGCCATGGTGGTCATGGCGCTATGCCACATCTTGCGGTGGACGCAATTTCTGCAGCGGTCTCCATCACTCAGGCCTTCCAGACTATTGTAAGCCGCAATCACAATTCCGTAGAGGATTTGGTTGTTAGCGTGACGCAAATTCATGCTGGCACGATCGAGAATGTGATTAATGATGATGCTTTTGTTGGTGGTACAGTGCGCACATTTTCTGGGCATGTTCAGGATATGGTGGAGCGGCGCATGTTGGAAATTTGCGCCGGCCATGCCACGTCCTTTGGGGTGGATGTACGATGCATTTATTCGCGTGGCTACCCGGCTACGATTAATACAATGTCCGAAACTGTTTTTGCCACGAATGTTGCACGTGAAGTCTGCGGTGATGATCTTACTGATCACGTTCGCACGCGTGAAATGGGTGCTGAGGACTTTTCTTATTTACTTGAAAAGAGGCCCGGTTGCTACTTATTTTTGGGCCAAGGCGACGGGGCTGGGTGGCACAATGCGGCTTTTGATTTTAATGATGACGTTGCTCCGGTCGGAGCCTCATTTTTTGCGCGTTTGGTGGAATGTGCCCAACCAATGGAGACTTAGATGGCTTTGAAAGATTCAGCCTTTAATGTGGACAATGCGATTACCCGTGACGGGCATCGGGGTCTGTCATACGAAAATGCGTTCGGTGGTATTCTGTCCTTCATGCGGCGCGCCTATACTAAAAATTTGATTGGGGTTGATCTCGCTATTACGGGTATTCCATTTGATCAAGCGGTTACCAACCGACCTGGATCACGCTTCGGACCGCGTGCTATACGTGAGGCGAGTACCCTGCAGCCCTGTGATCCGCCCTATGGCTGGGACATCAACCCGCTGGCAGACTTTGATATAGTAGATTATGGTGATTTAGCTTTTGATTATGCTAACGTGGCTGCTTTCCCGGCACGTTTAACTGAGCATATTCGTGGTATTTTGGCGACGGGTGCGGGCGCTTTGTCGTTTGGTGGGGATCATTATATCACCTTTCCAATCCTGCGGGCCTATGTGGAGAAGTTTGGTCCGCTGGCCTTAGTTCATTTTGATGCCCATTCGGACACCTGGCCAGATGATGATATTATGCGGATTGACCATGGCACGATGCTCTACAAAGCATTTAAAGAGGGACTAATCCTGCCGGAGAAATCTGTTCAAATTGGTATTCGCACCCAAAATGACCACGATGTGGGCGTACATGTCATTGACGCGCCAACTGTGCATGGGCAGACACCCGCCACCACAGCTTCTCAAATTAAGGAGATTGTGGGCGATCATCCAGTCTATCTGACATTTGATATCGATTGTTTAGATCCCGCCTTTGCACCGGGTACGGGCACGCCGGTGTGGGGTGGGCTTAGCTCGGCCCAGGCGGCCGCTATTCTACGTGATATCCGCGGTATCAACATGGTTGGTGGCGATGTTGTGGAGGTTTCCCCACAATATGACGCGTCTGGGGCGACGGCAGTAGCTGGCGCCCATGCAGCTATGGAACTGGTATCCCTTTATTGCTGGAACCTACGCGCTAAATTACTAGCACAAAATTAGTAAACAAGGATAAACTCTATGCCCAATCAGCCAATTTCGGGAAATGATCTGGCGCGCTTCGCTGGTCCACAAACTTTTATGCGATTGCCTGAGGCAAAAACCCCTGAGGGCCTGGATGTATGTTTTATGGGTATTCCTATGGATATAGGGACTAGCTGGCGCAGTGGTACCCGCTTTGGGCCTAAGCAAATCCGCCAAGAAAGCGCGATGATCCGACCATATAATATCCAAACTGGAGCTGCACCTTTCGATAGTTTGCAAATGGCGGATTTAGGGGATGTAGCGATCAATACGTTTTCCTTAGTAGATAGCTTGAAGATTATTGAGTCGGCGTATGATAAGTTGCATGCTTATTCAGTCTTACCAGCAACAATGGGTGGCGATCATTCGTTAACCTTGCCAATTCTTCGCTCCATAGCAAAAAAACATGGTCCAGTCGCTCTGGTGCATGTGGATGCGCATGCGGATGTAAATGACGAGATGTTTGGTGAGCGGGAAACCCATGGTACCGTATTCAGGCGCGCTTATGAGGAGGGGCTGTTAGTACCAGAATTGGTGTTTCAAGTGGGGCTGCGTGGCACGGGCTATTCGGCTGAGGATTTTACCGAAGCTACAGATTGGGGCTTCAATATCACTACCGCCCCAGAGATTTGGCATAAATCTTTAACGCCATTGGGTATTGAAATTAGAAAAGCCATTGGTGATCACCCCTGCTATGTGACCTATGACATCGATAGTCTTGATCCGGCTTATGCGCCAGGAACGGGCACCCCAGAAATTGGTGGGCTGACCACCCCTCAGGCGATGGAATTTATCAGAGCACTGCGTGGCCTAAACATCATTGGGTTTGATATGGTGGAGGTAAGCCCTATGTACGACCCATCTGGTAATACAGCATTGACCGCAGCAAATTTAATTTTTGAAATTCTCAGTATTCTGCCAGGTGTGGAATTCCGCTAACGCAGCAAAGGGGCTTGGATGAAAATACTATTAGTTTTGATTGTAGTATTTTCAGGCCTTCAGCTGGCTGTTCGCTTCTGGCCGCTGCCAGATACGCCATGGCTCATTAATGGTATGGCATTAGAGCCTCATGAATTGACAACATTTCGCGGATACTACTCTCGACGCAGTGATGTTTCCTTTACCCAGCTTAAAGATCGAATCTCTGCAACCCCACGGGTTCAAATTCTAAGGGATGATCAGCACATCGCCGCGGTATACCGTTCATGGTTTTGGGGGTTTCCTGATATTATTTGGTTGTGGGAAGATGCTGGCACAGTACATATCAGTGGGCAATCGGTTATTGGATCTTGGGATTGGGGTAGCAACAAAAAACGTATCCAATCATGGCTTGATGGTTGAAAACAGTCTATCAGATAAAAGCAGCTCTTGACCCAGCCGCCCACATAGGCGACCTGAAAGTATGATAGCAGAAGATACATTAATCCAAATCACCCAACGTTTTGAATTTCTTGAAGCTCAAATGGCTGAGGGTTCCAGCGACATCGCCAAATTAGCAAAAGAATACTCCGACCTCAAACCAGTGGTGGATGAGGTGCGCGCCTATCAGATCTTACTGCGCGATATATCAGATGCTGAGGCCATGATGGATGAGCCCGATATGCGTGAACTTGCGGCGGAGGAATTACCTATTCTTCGTGCCGCTCTTCCCAAAGCCGAGCAAGATTTGCAACTTACATTGTTACCGAAAGATTCTGCGGATGCCAGACCTGCAATTTTGGAAATTCGTCCCGGCACTGGTGGCGACGAAGCAGCTCTGTTTGCTGGTGATTTAATGCGAATGTATCAACGCTATGTTGAAACTCAAGGCTGGGTGTTTGACGTCATCGAAAACCAGACCACTGAATTGGGTGGTGTTAAAGAATTAGTCGCTCATATAAAGGGCGATGGGGTTTTTGCTAAGCTTAAATATGAATCTGGTGTCCACCGGGTTCAGCGTGTGCCCAGCACAGAAAGTGGTGGGCGCATCCACACCTCTGCGGCCACAGTGGCCGTTTTACCCGAAGCGGAAGATGTGGATATCCAGGTGGACGCAGGCGATATTCGCATTGATACTATGCGCGCCAGTGGCGCTGGCGGGCAGCATGTTAATACGACCGATTCTGCAGTTCGCATCACTCATCTGCCGACTGGTTTGATCGTTGTAAGCGCTGAAAAATCGCAGCACCGCAACCGTGAAATTGCTATGCAAGTGCTTAAAACACGGCTTTATGATTTAGAACGTGCGCGGGTTGATGGCGAACGGTCTGCCAATCGTAAGTCTCAAGTGGGATCGGGTGATCGATCGGAACGAATTCGCACATACAACTTTCCACAGGGACGCATGACTGATCACCGAATAGGTCTGACACTTTACCGGTTGGATCAAATTCTACAGGGAGATCTCAACGAGATCATTGATGCGCTTACCGCTGAAGCTCAAGCTGTGTTACTGGCTGACATGAACTGATGAGTAAAAGTATACTGGCAGTACTCCAACATGCTAGTCAAACATTGGCATTGGCTGGGGTCGAGGACGCACCGCGCGATGCTAGGTTGTTGATGGCGTTTGTACTTGGGTTTGAGCAGCATCAGATTGCCTTGCATCTTAATTCTATTCTTGATGCGTCCCAAGAGGCCGCGTTCACTGCCGCCATTATAAAGCGAACTAAGCGAATTCCTATGTCGTACATCCTTGGCTATCGTGACTTCTTTGAGAATCGCTTCCTTTTAACGCCCGATGTGTTGGATCCGCGACCTGAAACAGAACAGTTGGTGTCTCGCGCATTGTGTGAGGATTTTGACACAGTCCTAGACTTGGGTACGGGGTCAGGTTGTATTTTATTGTCTTTACTGGCCAAACGGCCGCTGGCGCAAGGTATGGGTGTGGACCAATCTGCTGAGGCAATCGCTGTGGCCAAACTGAACGCGGAACAATTACATCTTACTGAGCGGGCTGACTTGCGGGTATCTAACTGGTTTTCAAATATTTCTGATACAAGGTTTGATCTGATTGTCTCAAACCCACCCTATATTCATCCAAGCTGTATGGCAGAGCTTTCGGCCGAAGTTTTGCATGAACCCGAGCTAGCGCTCACGGATAATAAAGATGGCTTGAGCCACTATCGCCATATTGCGCAGCATGCGCATAAATTTTTAGCCCAGAAAGGCAAGCTCATCTTCGAAATAGGATTTGATCAAGGGGACGCTGTGTCTGAGATTTTGGCACAATGGTGTTTTTGTGATATAGTTGTATCGCATGATTTAAATCACTACCCGAGAGTGGTATCCTGCCGGATGTAGGACTTTAGTGCTAACTAGTATAATATTTTTATTTTTTGCTTGCTGAATCATGTTGAGCGTGGTTAGTATTCAGCGTCGCTAAAATGCGTAAGCATCTACGGCATTTAACCCAAACATGACCCATCGTATTTGTTACTTGATCGGTCCGTCGCCAAATAGGCTTTTTCATCACATGAGATCTTCAAAACCGCGTCCT
>JAVLEV010000032.1:0-15415 GCA_031920365.1 Planktomarina sp.
CTTAGACCGGATCACAAGTTTTAAGTCAAAGGGCAGCAGAAAGTCATACTAATACAGACAGCCTGCGCAAAATCATGCCTTGCATCACTGAAACAAACTGAAAAATCAATTTCAGATAGAAAGAAAACATGTAACGTATTTAGCTTATCTTTATGCCTGTAGTTTTTTTGATATTATCATCCACCGGTTATGTCGTGACCAAAGTGGCCCTTGTAGATGCCGCACCCATGGCCCTGTTGGCACTGAGGTTTACTGCTGTCATTGCAATTATGGGTATTCTATTAACTATTTTTCGACCACCTTTGCCAAAATCAGCGATGGATTGGTTGCACTTGGGCTTTGTTGGATTTCTAATGCAAACCGTCTATTTTAGTATGGCTTATTTTGCACTTGTGAATGGTGTTGCCGCCGGTACAGCTGCATTAATTTTCTCGTTACAGCCTCTGCTGGTAACCTTATTAGCTCCAAAATGGAGCGTGAAACAGTCAGCTGGGTACAATGGCTGGGCTTGGCAATCGCCATGATCGGAACTTTATTAGTGATTACAGCCCGCCTTGAGATAGACCCACCACCGCTAATGGGCTTTGGTTTTGCAGCCCTAGCATTGGGCGGAATCACGCTGGCTAAGCTGTGGGAAAAACGCTTTGGCTTATCGCATCATCCGGTCACCGCAAATCCTATAGGGTATTGTGGTGGATTGCTCGGGCTTTTACCATTTCTAAATCCGAGTAACATCATCGCAGTAAACTGGACGCCATCTTTCTACTATGCATTCGCCTATTTGGTGATCGAGAACTCTAAGATTGCGGTAGGTCTATTGCTGGCCATGATCCCAGCAAGGCAGATGTCACAGGTCTCAACTCTACTATTTCTAGTCCCGCATCTGGCCGAATTTATCCCATGGGCAACACGTGGGTAGCCCATGCCCCTCTTAACTTGGATCAAGCTAATCTACGGTGGTGCGGTCTGTATGGCTACACACCAGCGTTAGCCACCCTCACCGGTCAATCCATGTGCCCAAGCCGAAATTGAGCCTGCCCCTAGACAAATCAGCATATCTCCCGCTTTGCATTGATCAGTCAGAAAGCTTTTCAAAGCTACTTCATCAGCCACAGCAATTGCATTTCGATGACCGTGGCTTGTTAGACCAGAGACTACAGCATCACGATCTACCCCCTTAATGGGTGCCTCACCTGCGGCAAAAATATCGGTTATACCCACGACATCAGCGTCATTAAAGCAGGTACAAAATTCTTCGAATAGGTCGTGCAAACGACTGTAGCGATGCGGCTGATGGATAGCCATGATACGGCCCGAATGGCTTTGGCGTGCAGCCTTCAATGCAGCAGAAATCTCAACAGGATGGTGGGCATAATCATCAATAACTGTGACACCATCAATCTCAGCAACTTTGGTAAACCTGCGGTTGACTCCTTTAAAACTTTGGAGCCCCACACGAATTGTATCGCCCGACATACCAAGAAAAAGTGCTACAGCTACAGCGGCCAAAGCGTTTGAAACATTGTGATCACCAGGCATCGGCAGGGTGCAACCAGAAATAATACCCCCATCACGCAATATTATATCAAATTGCGCAGCACCTTCAGCATAACTCAGATTGACAGCACGAACATCGGCCTGAGTATTAAAGCCATAAGTCATAACTCGACGATCAGTAATACGGCCCACTAGCGCCTGCACCTCGGCATGATCTATGTTGCACACTGCCAAACCATAAAAGGGAATATTATGGACAAACTCAAAGAAACCTTGGCGTAAATTGTCGAAACTACCCCAATGCTCCATGTGCTCAGGATCGATATTTGTGACCACTGCAATGGTTGCAGGCAGACGATTGAATGTGCCATCACTTTCATCGGCCTCAACAACCATCCATTCGCCCTGTCCGGTGCGTGCATTTGAGTCAAAAGCATTAATAATGCCACCGTTAACCACAGTCGGATCGAACCCACCTGCATGTAACAGGGTTGAAATCATCGTTGTGGTGGTAGTTTTTCCATGGGTCCCAGCGACAGCTACGTTGGACTTAAGCCGCATTAACTCTGCCAACATCTCAGCCCGGCGTACCACTGGCAAGCCAGTTTTTCGGGCTTCATCTAGCTCTGGATTCCCAGGCTTAATAGCGGTAGAAACAACAACTACCTCAGCATCACAAAGGTTTTTGGCGTGTTGGCCTACGTAAATTAAAGCGCCCATGGCCTCCAATCTCTGTGTAATTTTAGAAACCTTGAGATCAGAACCCTGTACCTTATAACCTTGATCGAGCAAAACTTCAGCGATGCCAGACATGCCAATACCACCAATTCCCACAAAGTGAATGGCACCAATATCACCTGGCAGTTTGGTTATTTTTTTCATCTCAAATATCTCCAGCCAGTGACTCAATCATATCAGCAAGATCGTTTGCAGCTTCAGGTTTTGCGCAGCCAAGTGCCGCATTAGCCATCGATAGGGTTTGTGCGCTATTAGTTAGCAAGTCCAGAATTTGAGCTGCTAGCGCTTGCGGCGTGAACCCTGTTTCCAGCAAAACCCGCGCTCCGCCAGCCTGTAGTAATTCCCGCGCATTCACAGTTTGCTCATCGCGAATTGCAGCAGCTAGGGGGACAAAAATAGCCGGACGTCCAATTGTGGAAATGTCCGCCACTGAGGAGGCCCCTGACCGACTTATCACCAACTGCGCTTTACTCATCCGATCTGGGATATCTTTAAAAAACGTTTTTACAGTGGCCCGCACACCCTTTTCTGCGTAGGCCGTCTGCACACGCAAGCAATCTTCTTCACGCGCCTGTTGACTTATACATAGATTTTGGCGCATCCGTTCGGGAAGCAATGCGACGGCTGCCGGAATGACATCTGAAAATATTTTAGCTCCCTGAGAACCACCTATTACCAGCATATCCATAGGGTAATCACCGGGTGGGATGTAGGGAGCACCATGACGGTTTAAAACTTCTTGCCGTACAGGGTTTCCCACATGATAACCTACCAATCTATCGGGTAATTTAGTCGGCCAAGTGCCACAGGCAATCTTATTAACCCGTGGCGCAAACAGCTGATTAACCCGCCCCAAAACACCATTTTGTTCATGCAGCATGCACGGGATGCCCAAAGATGTAGCCGCCCCCATAGCGGGGATAGCAGGATAGCCACCAAAACCAACGATTACGTTCGGTCGATCACTTCGCATTTTTCGACGTGCAGCTGTCACACCAATTGCAATTTGTATGGGCACCATAATTTTATTTAACAGGCCACCCTTTGCAAATGTAGCACTTGCCACTTGTTCGATATCCACCGCTGCAGGGAACTCCCCGGTATAGCGTGCGCCACGCGCATCAGTGGACAATACCACCCTCCAGCCACGCTTAAGCATCACTTCGGCCACCGCCTGCGCCGGGAACATATGCCCACCAGTCCCACCGGCAGCCAACACTAAAAGAGGAGGCTTTTGCATGTTAATACCCACGCATGACTGAACTCAACGCACCCTGAGGGCGACTTCGAGTAAACGCCAGAATCATACCCAAAGCAATTCCACCAGCGATAAGAGAGGAGCCACCGTAGCTTACGAAAGGCAAAGTCATGCCCTTGGCTGGCAACAGTCGAACAGCAACACCCATATTAATCATAGCTTGCACACCAAACATCGCAACAAGCCCAGTTCCCGCAAGCCGCACAAATAAATCACGTTCCTGCATCAGCCTGGTGAGCGTGCGTAGCACAATCACAGCAAATAGCCCCAAAATAATCAGCACCATCAGCACACCATATTCTTCAGCTGCTACGGCAATGATGAAATCTGTATGAGCATCCGGTAGGGACCATTTAACCGATCCTTCACCTGCGCCCACACCGAACAAACCGCCTTCCCGAATTGCATTTGCAGCATAGCCCAGTTGGGTTGTAGGATCTACATCTGCAGACATGTAACCGTCGATGCGCCGCGCAAAGTGTTCACTATTATTATAGGCTAAAAAGCCAGTAAAAACTGTCGCTACGGCCATAGAAAGAATTAATAAAAGAGGCGCGCCAGCACAAAAATACATTACCCCCCAGGCGAAAATAATGAGGCTCGCCTGTCCAAAATCTGGTTGTAGCACTAAAAAAAACGCAATTATTATAGCAGCCACAAAGGACATCATTCGACCCGGCGGACCATTGGGTTCAAAGGAAGACGAAATAAGCCAAGCTGCAAATACTACAAAAGCTGGTTTAATAAATTCGGATGGTTGTAACGAGATAAACCCCAGTGAATACCAACGAGTAGCACCTTTGCCAAAATCAGTACCAAAAATTGGCAGCATAAATACGGCAAAAAGGCTAATAGCAAAAGCTATTGTTGCCCAACGTCGAACCGTAGATGGCGACATCATCGATGTAATTACCATCACAATCAGCGCAATAGTGCCAAAAACTGCCTGCCGCTCTACATAGTGAAAAGCTGGCAAACCGTTCCGCTGCGCCAAAGGCGGCGATGCTGCCAAAGCTAAAATAAGTCCAAAAATAAAGAGAAACAACACGCTTGCCATGGTCCAGCGATCCACTGTCTGCCACCAACGGGGCAATATAGCATCGCGGACTTCTACGGGCAAAGGCCCATGAACCATTTCTGTCATTTCTTAATCGCCTGTACTGCGCCTCATTTTTGAGGTCTATAATAAAATCTTAACCTGACTTAGATAATTTTTCCAGTACAAATTACCTTGCCATTTGTCCCACAACAGGCAAGTCACCAACAATGGATTATGATACACTAATAATTGGAGCTGGTGCCGCAGGCATGATTTGCGCTGCGCAAGCTCCAGGACGGTGTTTGATCGTAGACCATGCCAAGGCTGCAGGTGAAAAAATTCGCATCAGCGGCGGTGGGCGGTGCAATTTCACAAACATATATGCCACGGCAGAAAACTACATCAGCGGTAATCCACATTTTGCAAAGTCTGCACTGGCCAGATACACACAATGGGATTTTATCGATTGGGTGACACGGAGTGGCATTGCATACCATGAAAAGGCCCTTGGACAGTTATTTTGTGACCACTCCGCTAAAGATATTATAGCCATGCTCCAAAACGGAGTGGATGAGGCTGGCGCTCACATCCAGCTCAATACCGCTATCCAAAAGGTGACAGAAATTAAAGGCGGTTATTCAGTTACGCTCAACTCAGCAAAAGGAGACCAGAGCGTGACTACCCGCAATTTGGTTGTGGCATGTGGAGCCAAACCAATCCCAAAGATGGGTGCCACCGACTTAGGACTGCGCTTAGCTCAGCAATTTGGACTCTCAATAACAGAGACGCATGCAGGCTTGGTACCTTTCACCTTTTCTGGTGCACAGCATGAGGACTTTAAGGCTATCAGCGGTGTGGCAGCCCCTGCGCGACTCGAAGCTAATGGAATCAGTTTTGACGAAGCCATTTTATTCACCCATCGAGGTCTGTCTGGCCCAGCCGCCTTACAGGTCTCCAGCTACTGGACTCCTGGTGATGACATAACAGTGGCATTACTAACCAAAAAGCACCTACACAGCACCCTAAAGTCCGCAAAAGAATTTGAAGGGCGCAAGTCACTACAAAATATTTTAACGAAACTCTTACCAGTGCGCTTGGTTCCATTGCTACTGCACGACCTAGATTTGCCTGAGCGCGTTGCGGACATGACCACGCAACAGCTGGGAAGGCTTACTGAGCGGCTCAGCCATTGGAAACTCACACCCTCAGGCACTGAAGGTTATCGTACAGCAGAGGTTATGGTCGGCGGAGTGCATACCGATGGGCTATCATCGAAAACTATGATGGCTAAAGCCCAACCTGGTATGTACTTCATCGGAGAATGCGTAGATGTGACAGGATGGCTGGGGGGGTACAATTTCCAGTGGGCCTGGTCGTCAGGCTGGGTTGCTGGTCAGTCAATCAAAGAAACCTTGTAGCTATTTTGATGTTAATGCATTTACATGCGCCATGAAGTCTTCACCGCGCTTTTCGAAGCTGTCATATTGATCAAAACTCGCGGCAGCTGGAGCCAATAAAATCACATCGCCAGGCAAACTTTGCTCAAATGCAACATTAACCGCTAGCTGCATCGAACTACAGACTTCACGGTCAACTTCAAGCTGCATAGCAAAAGCTTCTGCCTCGCGACCAATTACATAAGCTTTACGCACATTGACCAAAGCAGACGACACGCCTGACAGGCCACCTGGCTTTTCTAATCCACCACATATCCAGCGAATATTTTCAAAAGCTCCCAAAGCCTTTTTAGCAGCATCCACATTCGTAGCCTTGCTATCGTTCACAAATAGCACACCATCTATTTCTCTCACTACCTGACTGCGGTGAGGCAGACCTATAAAACTTCTTAGCCCTTCTTCAATCACTCGTGGGGCAATATTTAAGGCACGCAATACAGCGTATGCGGCACAAGCGTTTTGATGGTTGTGAGCACCAGGCAAGCCAGCTATCCGCCGAAGATCTATAGACGTAGCCTGACGACCTTTGCGACTTTCAGACAAAAAGCCTTTGCGCGCAATTACCTGCCATCCGTTACCTTTAGGCTTTTGCCCAGAAATAACTCTGATCACCCTATCGTCATCAGCGTGATCAGCATATTGAGCAGCTAGATATTGCCCTTCTGGTTCATCTACGCCAATCACAGCATGATCTGGGCTACCTTCAGAGAACAAGCGGCGCTTTGCAGCAAAATAGCCACCATATCCCGCATGGCGATCTACATGATCAGGCGAAAGGTTGGTAAAAACTGCAATGTCCGGAGTAAGGCTGCGGGCGAGTTCAGTCTGGTATGATGATAACTCCAGTATTATTACATCCCCGTCCCCAGCAGGATCAAGGTCCAATACACCGCGGCCAATATTACCCGCAAGCTGGCTCCGCTTACCGGCCACACCCAGCAAATGATGAATCAAAGCGCTGGTTGTGGATTTTCCATTAGATCCAGTCACGCCAATCACTTTTGGTACGATGTCGAAGCTGTTCCAATCTTGGGTGGCAAAAGACCGGAAAAACAAACCGATATCGTTGTCCAGTGGAATACCTAAGCGTAAAGCTTCCAAAATCACAGGATGTGGCTTAGGGTAGAGATGTGGAACACCTGGCGATACAATCATGAGATCAACGCCCCCAAGCCCACTGCGTAGAGGATCAGCGCAGTTCAATCCGGCCCGCTCTGCGCGAGCACGGCCATCCTTTGCATCGTCCCAACAAAGCACATTAGCCCCACCAGCCTCGAGGGCTTTTGCCGCCGCCAGGCCCGAGCGCCCCATGCCGAGTACGAATGCACATCGCCCCTGCATTCCTTGAACTGGTATCATAGCTAATTTCTCCAAACGATCATGAAAAGAATATACCTGTATTACCGAACTTTTAGAGTGGCCAAGCCAATCATAGCCAGCACAAGGGCAATAATCCAAAACCGTATTACAATTTGGCTTTCCGCATAGCCTTTTTTCTCAAAATGATGGTGAATCGGCGCCATCAAAAATACCCGCTTTCCAGTGCGTTTGAACCAAAAAACTTGAATAATGACACTCAAAGCCTCCGCCACAAACACTCCACCAATGATCAACCAAACCAGTTCATGCTTGGTCAAAACGGCAATAGAACCCAGCGCGCCGCCTAAAGCCAAACTTCCCGTGTCACCCATAAAGATCGCCGCAGGCGGGGCGTTGTACCACAAAAAGCCTAAACCGCCTCCAATCAGGGCCATGCAAAACACAAACAACTCACCTGTTCCAGGCACATAATGTACATCAAGATACTGAGTGAAATCTACCCGGCCCACCGCATAGGCCAGAACTCCTAGTGCTGCTGCTGCGATCATCACTGGCATAATTGCCAAACCATCCAAGCCATCTGTCAAGTTGACCGCATTAGCTGTCCCTACAATCACAATCATAGCAAAAGGAAAAAATAGTAACCCAAAAGGCACCAACGCATTTTTTAGGATAGGTACAGCAACATGCATACTCAATCCATCAGGGTGCAATTGCGCCGCCACAAGTGAAGCAACCAAAGCAATGACAAATCCAAGGCCCAGCCGCAATTTCCCAGAAACTCCAGCAACCGTTTGCTTGCTTACCTTGGCATAGTCGTCTGCAAAACCTATAGCACCAAAGCCAATTGTCACAAACAACACTACCCAAATATACATATTATCCAGTCGGGCCCACAGCAACGTCGACACCACCAAGGCACCTAAAATCAGAGCGCCGCCCATAGTGGGGGTGCCAGCTTTTAGGAAATGACCTTCGGGCCCATCCGCACGGATTGGTTGGCCACGCCCTTGCCGGCGGCGTAGCAAATTAATCAACGGCATCCCAAAAACAAACCCAAAAATCAAAGAAGTTAAGAACGCGCCACCGGCGCGAAAGGTAATGTAGCGGAAAAGATTAAAAACATCTCCCCCATCCGAAAAAATAGTCAACCAATAAAACATCTTAGATCCTCTTACGCCCGTGTTTTTGAGATTTGCCCTAGATTGCGTATCAGGTCAACGATCATTGAGACACGACTGCCCAATGAACCTTTGACTAAAACAGTATCGCCTGCAGCTACCAATTCAGCTAGCTCCAATGCAAATTCGGCAGCATTTTCAGCCCAGCAGCCACGAATATCCACCGGCAATGCATCATAGCAAGCACGCATCCGTGGACCAATGCAATGCACAACATCCACCAAAAGCAGATGCGGGTTTTCAGCCAAAGCGGCATGCTGTTCGTGTTCACTAGCACCCAGTTCAAGCATATCTCCCAAGATTGCAATTTTACGTGTAGTACCAGCCTCCCGATCACTTTCTGATGGCATCACAACCGCTAATACCTCGAGCGCTGCTGCCATCGATGCTGGGTTAGCGTTATATGCATCATCAATGAGCTCGATATAGGCCTGCGTCTTCACAGGGTCTAAGATTACAGTTTCACGAAGCCCACGTCCCACCGGGGGCTGCCAGCGGAACAAATCTACCGCAGCTCGTACTGGGTTACCAGCCACTGCCTCTACCGCTGCCAGAACGCCCATCGCATTAATAGCGAAATGACGGCCAACTGTATTCAGCCGCAAAGCCACAGGGTTACCGCGCATCCGAGCTTGGATCACAGTCATATCTCGGTGAGTTTCCAACGCCGTGAGCCGGAAAGCATCCGCAGTTTCCCCAAAACCCACAATTGTAGCTCCACGGGTCAAGGCAGCCTGCACCAAGATATCTATAGTCGAAACATCAGCCGGTAAAATAACAGCTCCGTTAGGAACTAGTCCTTTGACTATATCTGATTTCTCCTCAGCTATGGCTTCAATATCGTCAAAGGCCTCCATGTGTGCATGCGCTATAGTGGTAATCATGGCTACATGCGGCTGCACCATTATGCTTAGTGGCGCAATTTCACCTGGATGGTTCATGCCAATCTCAAAGATTGCAAACTGCGTATCAAATGGCATTCGTGCCAAAGTCAGCGGCACGCCCCAATGGTTATTGTAGCTCGCTACCGACGCGTGGGTGCGACCTTGGTATTCCAAGACAGTTTTGAGCATTTCTTTGGTGGAGGTTTTCCCAACAGATCCAGTTACCGCAATGACTTTCGCCCGCGTGCGTGCGCGCGCAGTTTTTCCCAAGGCGGTCAAAGCCTCTAATACATCTGGTACAATCAACAACGGCACATTATCAGCAATACCTTCAGGACGGTGCGTGACTAGAGCCGCAGCTGCGCCATCTGCCATAGCCCTTGCGACAAAGTCATGGCCGTCTCTTTGAGCGCTCAACGCAACAAAAAGATCGCCCGGCAGTAGTGTGCGTGTATCAATTGAAACCCCATGTGCATCCCAAGGTACAGTGCACTGACCACCCGTGGCAGCCATTGCATCGGAAGCCGTCCACAATGGCATTAATATGCTCCTTCCAAGGCAGCAACCGCAATACTTGCCTGCTCCACATCGTCAAATGGAAAGGTATCATCACCAATAATTTGACAAATTTCATGACCTTTGCCTGCTATGAGCAAAGTGTCACCAGGCTGCAAGCAATCAACTGCGCGTAAAATGGCCTCTGCACGATCTGCCACCTCACTAGCATTTGGCACTCCCATCATAATCATAGCACGAATTGACGCTGGGTCTTCTGTTCGCGGATTATCATCGGTTACAAAGGTAATATCCGCAAAATCTGCCGCGGCTTTTCCCATCAAAATTCGCTTCCCCGGGTCGCGGTCGCCACCCGCCCCCAGCACCACTACCAACCGCCCCATCACGTGGGGCCGCAATGCCATCAGTGCAGTAGTAACAGCGTCAGGTGTATGGGCATAATCAACATAAATACTTGCTCCATTACCACGCGTTGCTGCCAACTCCATGCGACCGCGCACCGGACGAATAGCATTTAAGCAGGCAAATACCTTTTTCGGTTCTCCGCCAGCAGCCAACACCATAGCTGTAGCCAGCATAAGGTTTTCACCCTGAAATCCGCCCACAAGCGGCACTTTTACCTGATAGCTGTCACCCCTCCAGCTAAACAAGATATCCTGCCCAGTGGCATCATATTTCTGCCCTAGTATCTGCAAATCAGCCAAATTACGGCCTACTGTGACTGTACTTTGGCCACGAGCGACGCAGGCGCTAAGCAATTCAGAGCCTTTTCCATCATCCACATTTATAACAGCGCATCCCTTTGGGGCTAATACACGATCAAACACGCTCGCCTTGGCGGCAAAATACGCCTCAAATGTACCATGATAATCTAAATGATCCTGAGTAAAATTAGTAAATCCTGCTGCACTGAGTACAACTCCGTCCAAGCGCTTTTGAAATAAGCCATGACTCGAAGCCTCCATGGCAGCATGAGTGACCCCGGCTGCGGCAGCCTGCGCCAAGGTTCGGTGCAGTGTGATAGGCTCTGGCGTAGTATGTTTTAACGGTGCTGACCACGCACCTTCAACACCAGTAGTGCCCAAATTTACAGCTTGAAGTCCCATATGGGTCCAAATCTGACGACAGAACGTGGCAACAGAGGTTTTACCATTGGTGCCAGTCACCGCTACCATAACCGGCGGCTGTGCACCAAAAAACAAAGCTGCCGCGCCAGCAAGTGATTGGCGTGGGTCATCGACCACGCAGATATACGCATCATGCATAGGGATTGTATTAGCAATGAGGTCTGCACCCTCAGGATCAGTAAGAATAACATTGGCACCCTGCCTTAAAGCAAATTCAGCGAACTCAGCTCCGTGCATGCGCGTTCCTCGAAGAGCCGCAAAAAGGTAACCCATACGCACATCCCGACTGTCTACAGCTAAACCTTGGATCATGGTTTGGGATGCTCCCAGTGTAGTAAGGCCCAAATTTGCAAGTGTTTTGCCCGCGGCCACCATCAGTCAGATCTCTTTTCTAAATTAATTATTAGCTAATATTAAATTATTTTTTCGTGAAAGTTCGATTTTTGGCGCAAGCCCCAGAAGCGGCGCAACCCGGCGGATCACTTCGGCAGCCACAGGTACAGCTGTCCTGCCTGCAGTGCGACTTAGCTCGGCACCCGCTCGATCTTCAGGCTCATCTAGCGTCAAAATCAAAACATATTTAGGGTCGTTACTGGGAAAAAAGCTAGCGAATGTCGTTAAATTCTTGTCCTTTTGATAACCGCCGTAAACGCTAGGTTTATCTGCGGTACCAGTTTTTCCTGCCACAGAATAGCCAGAGACTTCACCCGAGCGGGCTGTGCCCTCCGTCACCACGTTGCGCAGCATTGAGCGTAACCGCATGGAAACTTTTTGTGATATAATGCGCTCACCAAAGTAGGGGGCAGTTTGCTTTACCACTGTCGGTGTAACTAACGTACCGCCATTGACCATTGCTGAATAGGCCGCCGCCAAATGCACCAGAGAAGTGGAAATGCCATGGCCATAAGAAATGGTCATAGTTTCAATATCCGACCAATTTTTTTTTGGAAAAATAGGCCTGCCAGTTGGACCTTCAATCAGTTCAATTGGCGTAGCTTTTAAAAGGCCCAATCGTCCTAAAAAATCCTTTTGTAATTTAGAGCCAATCATTAAGGAGATACGGGCCGTACCAATATTTGAAGATTTTACCAAGATTTTCTCTACACTCAGCTCCGGACCATAATCTCTGTAATCACTGATAGAGTGCTTGCCCCACCTCAGTGGGCCTTTAGTCTCAACCATAGTGTCTGCCTCAATCAAACCAAGTTCCATGGCTTGAGCTATGGTAAAGGGCTTGAAAGTTGAGCCTAACTCATAAACTCCCTGAACGGCCCTATTGAATAAGGGGCTATCGCCCCTATCACCTTTGGTTAGGTTCCTAGGTCGATTGTTGGGGTCAAAATCTGGCAGGCTCGACAAGGCAAGAATTTCACCGGTATTTGAGTCCATCAAAACTGCAGATGCGCCTTTGGCGTTCATCAGACGCATACCACCATACAGGACTTCTTCCAAAGCTGATTGCACAGACAAATCGATGGAAAGTTGCAAAGGCTTACCTTTGTTCTTAGGGTCTTGCAGGAATGCATCAAAGGCCTTTTCGACCCCTGCAACACCTAGCACTTCAGCTGAATGCACTCCCTGTTCACCAAACGTGGCGCCACCTAGAATGTGGCCGGCCAATTGGCCATTGGGGTAAAGTCTCATCTCACGGGGACCAAACAAAAGGCCAGGATCACCAATGTCATGCACAGCTTGTTTTTCTTCAGGACTTATTGTGCTTTTCAGCCATAAAAACTTTTGGGCACTCTTCAATTTTTTTTCTATTTCACCCGAATTAAAGTCAGGGAAAATCTCGCCTAACTGTCGCGCTGTTTCAGCCGGCGCAATCACCTGTTGGGGGTGCGCATACAAAGAATAAGTCTCTATATTAGTTGCCAAAATACGATTATTTCGGTCGATGATATCCGCTCGGCTGGCAACTATTTGCGCCCCAGTTGCGTTGGCTTTGGGCTCAGTAGGTTCAGACAAAGCCAAAGCTGTCATCCGCGCACCAATCACGCTGAAACTGATCACAAAAATGCCCCCCATCATGACCAAACGCCGCTGAGTTTTCCGCAAAATGCGCTCATGCTGCATCTCAATTCGCTCTCGGCGATTTGCATGCTCAATTAGATCCGGGTTTTCACCAGCAGACCTAGCAAAAAATATACGCGCAAGCGGGCGAAGTGGTTTACGGATCATGGCGATGTCTCACGTTTCAAGACTTTGATAGGCTGCGTGATAGATCCTATATCTGGCTCTGGATAAGGAATGTGCTCTAAACGTGCAAAATGATCAGAAGTGAGTATTAGTAATTTCAAGTCATCAAAATTTGCATTGACTAGCTGCAGTAAGCGCTCAGGCCTATTCAAATAAGCCCACTCTGCACTTAAAACGCGCAAACGCGAATGTGCCAACCCTATGTCTTTATTCAACTCAGTTATGTCATCTAATGTGTTTTTAGTGGTGTAGTTTTCGGTATAACCCCAAAATGCAAGCCCCATGACCATCATTACCAAACACCCTAAGAATAAGTTTTTCATGAGGGCCTCCGGTAGGGTAATTGTGGCACTCCAAGGTTTTTCGCATCCACTGGCATGGTGTCAGCATCTGTTCGCCACCCGATGCGAAGTTTTGCAGAGCGCGCTCTCGGGTTAGCCTCCAGCTCTTCTTCTGAAGCCTTAATAACTTTACGGGTTTGCATGGTAAATTGAGCTGGAACCTCTTCAACCAAAGGAGCGTAACGACTACCAGCTTGCGTGCCAGACCTTTCCTGGAAAAAGCGCTTCACAATGCGGTCTTCCACCGAATGAAAAGATACAACAGCCAATACTCCACCCGGGCGCAAGACACGTTCCGCCGCGGCCAAACCTTCCACTAATTGATTATATTCTCCATTCACAGCAATTCTTATAGCTTGAAAACTGCGTGTGGCGGGATGAGACTGCCCAGGTTTCGAACGCGGCAGGCAGCGCTCAATGACACTGGCCAAATCTAAAGTTCGCTCAAAAGGAGACTCTTCACGACGTGCAACAATCATTTTTGCAATTCGGCGGCTCGCACGCTCTTCACCATAGTTATAAAGAATATCTGCAATCTTTTCTTCGCTGACTGTGTTGACCAACTCGGCGGCGGTCGTTCCACTGTCTCCCATACGCATATCAAGGGGCCCGTCTTTTTGAAACGAAAACCCCCGGTCAGCTTGGTCAAGCTGCATAGATGACACACCAATGTCCAACACCACACCATCAGCCTGCTGAATTGTTTGGTCAAGATTGGAAAAGGTATCTTGTACGAGCATCAGACGATCACCAAAATCTGCAGCCCAGGTCTTGGCCATAGCAAAAACACTAGGGTCTCTATCAATTCCAATAACCCGATCAGCGCCCGCATCCAGCAGATATTTGCTATAGCCACCAGCACCAAAGGTACCGTCAATCCAACATCCTTGGATGGGGGCAGCAGCAGCAATTAAGGGATTGATAAGAACGGGAATGTGCAGGGCGTTGGGCGCAGCTATTCGCATGTCGATTTCTGCTCCACATTGTCCAAGTAGACCAACGGATCGAAAGCCTCAGGCAAGCCATCAAGCCAAGCTTCAGTTTTAGCCAATTCTTCAGTTTCGTAAGTTTCAGTTTTCCAGATTTGAAACGTGTCGCCAGCCGCAATGAAAAACGCCTCACCTTCGAGGCCAATTTTTGTACGCAGCTTCAATGGTAAAACCAAACGGCCAGTTTCATCCACTGCTGTTGGAAACGATTGCCCATGAAACAATCTCTGCAACATTCGCCGCTCCATCGAGCCTCGAGGTAGCGCATCTATTTTTAAGTCTACTTCGTTGATGGCCTCGATGGTATAGCACTCAAGGTAGGTGCGACGATGGTCGCCATAAACAATTACTAGTTCAGGGTTTAATCCCTCAGTGTAGTTAGGATCACCTTGCTCCAGCACACGACGGAAAGAGGCTGGGATCGATACCCTACCCTTATTATCCACCTTATGATGGCTTTCGCCTCTAAACCTGCGCGCCACTGGGGCCTGCCTAACTCTGTGCTCGGGGTGCCACCACACCGAATGAAAACGGCGGATTGAACTACTGCTGTTGTTCAATCCGCCGACATTTCCCCTTACGGGGTGTCCAGCTGCGCGCGCCATCTGGGGGGATGTCTGCTCGCTACGCGCCAGATCTCTTCGTTCTGAGAAGCGGGTGCCTGTATGTAACCTGCGCTCGCCGTAGCCCTCTAAATGGGGCTTTCATTTTTTAACCGCTCCTACAATACTAAGATGACATGGGAATTCATGGTAATCAATAGTAAAATTTGGGAAGTTATTATTTATGAGAATAAAACTTCCTCAAAAATATAAGTGAGTTTAGAAAATTATTCTAAATATAGTGTTATAGCTTTATTTATGTACTAT
>JAVLEV010000033.1:0-10591 GCA_031920365.1 Planktomarina sp.
TTGGTGTTGGTGATGCAGCTTTCTTTCTGGGTGGTAAACCAAAAGCCTTTGAAGCTGTCGCTGGGCGGGCGCGAATTGCAATTGGAGATGAGCTTGGCTTAACTGATAAAGATCGTTTTGCTTTTGCTTGGATTGTGGATTTCCCAATCTATGAAAAGGACGAAGAGACTGGAAAAATTGATTTCGAGCATAATCCTTTTTCAATGCCACAAGGTGGAATGGATGCGCTAGAAGGCGATCCACTCAAAGTCTTGGGCTATCAATATGATCTGGCTTGCAATGGTTATGAGCTGTTAAGTGGTGCGATCCGAAATCACCAACCTGAAATCATGTTTAAAGCTTTTGAGATTGCTGGATATGGTAAAGAAGAAGTTGAAAAACGGTTTGGCGGTATGGTAAACGCCTTTCAATATGGTGCTCCGCCCCACGGCGGTTGCGCGGCAGGCATTGATAGGATTGTAATGCTTTTGGCGGACGAGGCCAATATCCGTGAAGTAATCATGTTCCCCATGAACCAACGCGCTGAGGACTTAATGATGGACGCGCCCTCAGAGCCAATGAATGAGCAGCTGCGCGAACTGTCTTTAAGGGTTATTGTGCAAGAGTCATGAGCCCAAGTTTGGTTTTTTTCAAACGTTGAACTATTTCTAAAAGGTAATTTAAATGCCAATTCCCTCACTGGATTTGCGATCAGCCGATTGGCAAAGAATACGCTAACCATAATTTACATTTGGTTTTCGATAATACTTGGGACGCATCTCTCAAGAACGACTCTGAGGTTATGCATACAATGCCTGTTGTTAAACAGCCTTTGACCTCGAACTTGGCAAACTTATGAAATGGCCGTTGGCTTTTTGGTTTAAGAGCGCTCACTAGCTTCTAAAATTGCCCATGTTTGGTTTTGTCTAAGCGTGCAATCGTTAGATCTTCGTGCCTCAGGGCTTTAATACTATGTTAATGCTGCTTGCTTTGTTTGATTATGCGGCTCTAAAAGATTAAAAAGGAAAAGATTATGATTGGACGCTTGAACCACCTGGCCATAGCAGTTCCCGATTTAGAGGTGGCCGCAGCGCAATATGCTACAACTTTGGGAGCCACGGTAGGCCTTCCGCAAGATGAGCCAGATCATGGAGTCACAGTCGTTTTTATTGAGCTGCCAAATACTAAAATTGAGCTCCTGTATCCTTTAGGAGATTCGTCTCCTATTAAAAAATTCTTAGATAAAAATCCATCAGGTGGCATTCATCATATATGCTATGAGGTTGATGATATTTTGGCCGCACGCGATAAACTACAGAGCCAGGGTGCTAGAGTTTTGGGTGCTGGAGAGCCTAAAATAGGTGCCCATGGTAAGCCTGTACTTTTTTTACACCCTAAAGACTTCACTGGCTGCCTAATTGAGCTAGAACAAGTCTAAATAATTGGTAAGGATTTATTCATGGGTATTACATCGGCTATCGTTCTTTTCGCCGTTATTTGGTTTCTTACACTCTTTGTTGTGCTTCCTCTGCGATTACAGACACAGGGAGATTTGGGTGCAGTTGAACCTGGGACCCATGCGGGGAGCCCAGAAAATCCTCAGATGAAAAAGCGTTTCCTTGTTACGACTGTAGTAGCGCTTTTACTTTGGGCCATCATAGCTGGTAGTATTATCGGAGGTATATTTTCGATACGTGACTTTGATTGGTTCAACCGTATGTCAACACCTGAAGTATCTGAAACGGATGGATGAACGTTGCCGCGCTTCGAATAGGGATCCAGAATGATTCCTAGAATAGACAGAACAATAGCATTAAGTATAATATACTGCACTGATTAAAGGTGTGAAAGTTTATTGTAGTTTATAATTTGGAATATGGAAAACTGTATGTTTTCAAATTCCTTTCAAAAAATGAAAAATATTATGAATATTGCCATTCGGTCAGAGCGGCTACATTTGGGCGTGGTCGGTCAGGCATTAGGGCGGGGCCGGTGCCTATATGGATGATGCCTGCTACACGCTCATGAAGCTTTAGTTGTAAACCTTCTCTGCAAAACTCTGGCTGATGTGAGGCCCAACCTGATAACCAATTTGCTCCCCAACCACTGGCTAAAGCAGCATTTAAGAGTGACAGGCAAACAGCGCCTGCAGAATAAGTTTGCTCAATTTCAGGGAACTTCAGACATTCCTTTGGACTTTCCACTACCACTACCGCCAAGATACCTGTTTCAAACTGCTGGCTGGCTTTTGTGGCATCTACCACTTCTGGCCAAGCCGCACTGGCCATGGATCGAGCCAAAACGCCTAACCTGCGTAGAGCACCTTGGTCTAATACTATAAAGCGCCATGGCTCAAGCTTGCCGTGATCCGGGGTCCGCGCGGCCATAACCAAGAGAGCCTCTAACGCCTCTTTACCAGGGACTGGGCTGGTCATAACCTTCGCAGGTCTTGAGCGGCGGGTTTTTAAAAAGGTCAATGCATCTGCCATAGGTACTGACTTGGTATATTGCGCACTGATTCACAAGTGCTGTGCTTAAAATTTGAGTAATTTAGTAATTAATGCCTAAGTCAAATGAAATTGTCCCAGCTTATAAACCCAATCATCCAAGAAAGTTTGGAACTGCTCGGTGGGTTGTCGTTGAGCGAATGTACTGGCAAATGGGTCTGTGGCAACAATTGAGCTACCTGATAACGTGGTAATTGTAGCATGACCGCAGAACGGCACATAGACCTCGGAATATCCACCTTCATGCACCAAAACTAATCGCCCATCACAAAGTTCAATTGCTATGCGTTTGATTGATGCTGTCATGGCGGCGAAAGTTTCTGCAGTAGCCATCATGCGTGAGAGTGGGTCAATCGCAGAAGCATCATAACCACAGGCAACAACAATAATATCCGGTTGGAATCTTTTCAAGGCGGGTTGCACGATTTGGTCTATCACGCGCATGTAAGTGGTATGACCGGCTCCAGGTGGTAGGGGTATATTGATGTTGCTGTTGTCTGCGCCCCTGACATCAGCAGAACCCGTATCGAGTGGGTAATTATTTTCTTGGTGAATGGAGATCGTGAGAGTGGCACGATCGTCTAAATAGATTGCCTCAGTCCCATTACCATGATGCACGTCCCAATCGACCACAGCGACCTTTAAGTCAGGCTGCTCCGTACGACTGGCCTGCAATGCCACGGCGATATTGGCTAGCAAACAAAACCCATTTGGAAAATCAGGCAGACAATGATGTCCTGGAGGGCGTGATAGCGCATAGGCGTTAGCCACTCGTCCAGCCATAACGTCTGCAACTGCACGGCATGCCAAGCCGGTTGATAGGGCCGCTTGCTGGTAGCCGCCATGGCCAAAGGGTACTCGTAAGCCTAACTCGCCACCGCTACCTTTGGACGCCTCCTCGAAGGCTGTGAGGTAGGACTTGGGATGGACGCGTAATAGGGCCTCCGTGCTAGCCTCATCCGCACTTTTGCTAGTTAGGGTCTGAGTGAGGCCGGTGATATCCATCAAGTTTTTCAACCTACGTTTGGTTTCTGGACTTTCGGGTATACCACCGGCAGCTAAGGGCTGCACTAATCCGCCAACAGGTTGCGTAAAAGCATAATTGCCACCAGAAAACCAAAAGCAGCTTTCGTCCCAGTAAAATCCTGTAGCCATATAAACTTCTTTCCACTAGCTATTTTTGTGAGCGTTAACAAACGCCTTCTGGCAGGTTTCATGCGGTAGCCAAATGTCTGGCTTAGCTCATTGAAATTTTCACTTTATAAATTTGGCCTCGAGCAGCATCCCATTGTACAATCATAATGCACTCCTCAAATGCGTTGGCGCTCACATCTTCTAAAAGATACGTATTATTATCATTTATCAAGGTGATCAATGTGGCGCCAAAGCCGTGTATAATCGCAGACATTCTACGACACTAATCAGTTTTATCAACCACGCAACCCAAAGGGGTGGCCCATCGTATTTTAACTGATAAAGTGTTGGTATTATGGTGGGAGAATTCTATGCGCATCATCACTTTGATATTGCTTTTAGCAGTCTCCGGGTGCTCGGTTAAAAATAGGTCTGTGCCAATACCGTACAGAGTTTTGCCAGTGATTAGTCCCGAAGAAGTGCCCCGCAGGTTTACTGAAGCGGTTATGGGAATGCGCCCTATGTTGTCTGAAACCTGCAAAAATTCTGGCCTAGATTTAAATTGTGACTTTGTAATCGCAATTAATCCTAATCCCAAAAGTCCGCCTAATGCTTTCCAAACTATGAATGACGCTGGTCAGCCGATGCTGGTTTTCACAATGGCTTTGCTTAATAATATGTATAATGCGGATGAAATTGCTTTCGTCATTGGTCATGAGGCGGCGCATCATATTCTGGGACATCTGGATAGGCAGCGGCAATCTGCGACTGGTGGTGCAACTTTGTTTGCGGTTTTGGCGGCTGCTTTGGGGGGGTCGGCGCGGTCTGTGGATGCGGCCACTAATATTGGTGCGGCGGTAGGTGGACGTAATTATTCAAAAAAATATGAGTTTGAAGCGGATCGCCTTGGTGCGCAGATGACCGCAAGAGCTGGATTTGATCCAGTGCTGGGTGCCGAGTATTTTATGCGTATCCCTGACCCTGGTAACAAATTTTTTGGTACTCACCCACGAAATAAAGACCGGATCGCCGGTGTTCGAGCAGTAATTGGCCAATGAAATAAGCCCTTCGCTATAAATTTCCATGTGCTAAAGATAGTTGTATTTATTCGGCTGAGACGCCTGTGCTCTTGGTGTTGTAGTGAGAAAGTTAGGCGTTATCTCTAGTGATCGAGGTTCGAAATATGCGGTGTCAGGTTGTAAAGTGATTAATCGTGCAGAGATCGATACTACCCTGAAAAAACTTAAAAGCGAAAAGAAATATGCTAAAGCCACACATAACATTTGGGGCGTTATAATAGATGGTATACCGCTGAAATCTGATGATAGGAAAAGTGGCGCTGGGATTGTTATCCTGCGTATGCTGGAGCGAGCTGACCGCCAGGATGAGCTAATTATCGTCAGCCGCTGGTATGGCGGCAAACAGTTGGGTGGCGACAGGTTTCGTCACGTGCAAGACGCCACTAAGATGTATCTAGAGGGGTAGTGCTGGCGCCCGCCCCTTATTACCAAGGTATTAAACTTTTAAATGGCCCCAGAGATCGTATTCTCCAGCTTCATCCACTTCAACCTGAACTATATCTCCAGCTTTTAATACGCTGGCTCCTTCATCAATGAATAAGTTTCCATCGATTTCGGGAGCATCGGCTTTAGTGCGGCAGGTTGCAACACCGTCTAGGTCAATTTCGTCCACTATTACATCCATCAGCTGGCCCACTTTGGCCGCTAATTTTGCCTCTGAAATAGTTTGTGCCTTTTCCATAAACTGATCCCAGCGGTCCTGTTTAACTTCTTCAGGCACATGATCTGGCAGGGTATTTGAGCGGGCGCCATCGACATTCTCGTATTGAAAGCAGCCAACGCGGTCGAGCTGCGCTTCATCCATCCAATCCAAAAGGGTTTTGAACTCTGCCTCTGTTTCGCCTGGATAACCCACAATGAAGGTTGAACGCAGCGTGATGTCGGGGCAATCCGTGCGCCAGGCGCTAATTTCATTTAAAGTTTTTGAGGCTGCAGCTGGGCGGGCCATGCGTTTTAGTACATCTGGATGTGCATGCTGAAACGGTATGTCGAGATAAGGCAGTATTAGCTTTTGCGCCATTAAGGGGATTAGGTTCCGAACATGTGGGTAGGGATAGACGTAATGTAAGCGCACCCAAACGCCTAATTGGCCCAGTTCTTTTGCCAGGTCGACTATATGCGGTCGCAGTTCACCCTCAGATTTATTTTTAATATCTATTCCGTAGGCGCTGGTGTCTTGGGATATTACCAAAAGCTCTTTTACGCCAGCCTCAACCAATTTCTCAGCTTCACGTATGATTGCACGTGGAGGACGGCTCACTAATTTACCGCGCATATCTGGGATGATGCAGAATTTACACTTGTGGTTACAGCCCTCTGAAATCTTCAGATAACTGTAATGGCGCGGGGTGAGTGACACGCCAGAGGCAGGGAGAAGATCCACAAATGGGTTTGGGCTTGGTGGCACCACTGCGTGTACTGCATCCAGTACTTGTTCATATTGATGTGGGCCTGTGACAGCCAAAACTTTAGGATGGGCGCCCGTGATATATTCTGGATTAGCGCCTAAACAGCCTGTGACAATCACCTTGCCGTTTTGATTTAGCGCTTCGCCAATGGCCTCCAGGCTTTCTGCTTTAGCGCTATCGAGAAATCCACAGGTATTAACGATTACTGCTTCTGCACCGGCATAATCAGAGCTGATAGCATAACCCTCAGACCGCAGGCGCGTCAGAATCCGCTCGCTGTCAACCAAAGCTTTAGGGCAGCCAAGCGAAACCATACCAATCGTTGGTTGGCCAGGTCTCGGAATTTCAATGCGCGCTTTAGGCGCTATGTCAGGGCGGAGATTAGAGGGATTCTGTAACATAGTCCGCCCTATACCACGGCAAGTCCTAAAGTGTAGGGTGGACAAATAAATTATGGACCAGAAAATTAACGGCGACGGTCTCGACGGCTAGACATAGGCTGAAACGCAACGCCAACATGTGCCTCGCAGTAGGGCTTCCCGACTTTTACTGACAAACCACAAAACCAAAAATCTTCTGTGGCGGGGTCACCAACAGGCCATTTACAAGTTTTTTCTGTCAACTCCATTAAACTAATTCTCTTAGCAGTTTTTTCTATTTCGCTAACTTTTGCTAATGCCTCTGGGCTGATCTCATTAGCCGAAGGTTGTGGCGGTAAGGGTTGTCCTGCCGGGATAATTTTACGCACGGCTGGCGGTGTTATGCGAACATTTTCCAGCGCAGAAACTGCCTTTCTTGATGTGGCTGGTGCAGCAGGCTTGGCTTTGAGCTCAACCTTGGGTTTACCCTTTGCAGCAGCTTTCGCCGTAGTGGATGTAACGCGATTTGAAAGGCCCAAACGGTGCACCTTGCCAATCACAGCGTTGCGGGTTACGCCGCCTAACTCTTTCGCGATAACGCTGGCAGATTGGCCCTCGCCCCACATTTTTTTTAGAACTTCGACGCGTTCATCTGTCCAGGACATCACGCCCCCCCTTGAATTCAGTGGCAATACCGGGTGAAACCCATGCAAGGTACAACTTTAAACTTAACTGTGGTTAAGGACAACCACCCAAACGGAGATAAACTGTGGCAAATGTTACAGAATACGGCGTTCGGCGCTTTGGATGGATCAATTGGCTGGGAGTTTGGACCTTAATTAGGCGCGAAAATATGCGCTATTTGGCCATTTGGCAGCAAACAATTTTTGCACCATTAGTGACGGCAGGCCTTTTTTTACTAGTATTTTCTATTGCTATTGGGCCCGGTAGGTCAGATGTGATGGGGTTCCGTTACGTGACGTTTCTAGCGCCTGGGTTACTCATGATGACAGTAATACAAAATTCTTTTGCAAACACCTCTTCATCGATGCTTTCGGCCAAAGTTATGGGTTCAATTGTCGATACCTTGATGCCGCCACTCTCGCCGTTAGAAATGACAGTGGGCTTCTTAGCTGGTGGAATTGGCCGAGGATTAATGATTGGAGCGGTTTTATGTTTGGCAATGGGCCTAACGCTTGGGGTTTGGATCGTACATCCAGTTTGGACATTTATATTTGTAATTTTGGGCGGAATGTTTATGGGAGCACTCGGGCTCTTGGGCAGTATTTATGCTTATAAATTTGACCAAATGGCGGCTATTTCGAACTTTGTGATTACTCCACTGGCATTTTTATCTGGTACATTTTATTCAATCAGGGCCCTGCCGGAATTACTGCAGCCGTTTATTTATGCCAATCCGATGTTTTATATTATTGATGGAGGCCGATTTGGTGTTCTAGGGGTTTCTGATAGTAGCCCGTGGCTAGCACTTTTGGTAATCTGTTGTGCAAATATCTGTGCAGTAGGTTTGGCTTGGTACTGGTTGGCGAAGGGCTACAGGTTGAAATCCTAGTTGATTACTAATCGATTCATATTTTGGCTTTGCAAGATTACAGTACTTTGGTAAGTTAAAATATGAAAATGATCATCGCAATGCTAATGCGACGCTGACGTCGCCAACATGGGCGTGGCCCCGCAGCCTGATACCTGCGTTTCTTGTAATCTTATGAGTTTTCTTTCTATTTTGGTTTACCCTCTTTGCCCTGCCAGAAAGGCCTTTTTATGATCCCTTCGATCTTACCCACCTATAATCGTGCCCCTCTTTCGTTTGTATCTGGCTGTGGAAGTTGGTTGACCACAGATGATGGATGCAGATTTTTGGATCTTGGTGCTGGCATTGCGGTTAACAGTTTGGGGCATGCACATCCGGCTCTGATCGCGGCTTTAACTGCGCAGGCGGGGCAGTTGTGGCATACTTCAAATCTTTACCATATCCCAGCACAGCAAAAATTAGCCGATCAACTTGTAGACCTCACCTTCGCTGATACAGTATTTTTCACCAATTCAGGCACTGAATCCTGTGAGTTGGCTGTAAAGATGGCTCGGAAATATTTTTATGACAAAGGCCAACCGGAGCGGGTTGAGATTATAACTTTTGAAGGATCTTTCCATGGTCGTTCGTCTGCAGGGATTGCCGCTGCGGGTTCGCAAAAAATGACTAAAGGTTTTGGACCGTTACTTCCAGGTTTTGTGCATGTGCCGTTTGGTTTGCATGACCCGTTACACGCTGCGGTAAGTGATAAGACTGCGGCAGTGATGATTGAGCCGATCCAAGGGGAAGGCGGCATAAGGCAGGTTCCTGACCATTGCTTGAAAGGTCTTCGTGATTTTTGCGATAGTCACGATATTTTGCTAATTTTTGATGAGGTTCAATGTGGCGTTGGCCGTTCGGGTAAGCTGTTCGCCCATGAATGGGCGAAGATTGAGCCTGATATAATGTTGGTGGCCAAAGGAATCGGCGGCGGTTTCCCAATTGGCGCGGTGCTTGCCACTGAAGATGCAGCAAGCGGTATGACTGCGGGCACCCATGGTTCAACCTATGGCGGCAATCCGTTGGGCTGTGCCGTAGGAAGTGCCGTGCTGGACCATGTGGCAGATCCCGATTTTTTGACGGATGTGAATCGTAAAGCTGGCCTGATGCGCCAAGGCCTTGAGGGGCTGGTTGCTGAATTTCCAGATGTGTTTGAAGGGGTGACTGGCAGCGGCTTGATGCTGGGCTTGAAGTGTAAGGCCAGTAATATTGATGTGGTCAATGCGGGGTATGTGGCGGAAGTTTTGACCGTGCCTGCGGCTGAAAATGTGGTGCGGCTTCTACCTGCGCTGAACATTACAGATGAGGATATCAAACAAGCACTTTCACGATTAGATGCTGCGGCCCAAACTGTTCAATTTGCGCAATAGTTAGTGAGCGTAGAAATATATTTTGGTGGTGCGTATACGAGCGCTTCCCAACAGCACTTAGGACACCTATAATGATGAAAAATTTTCTCGATATTAATCATATAGAACCGCTGCAGCTGCGTGGAATTTTGGATGATGCAACCCGGGTCAAAACGGCGCGGGCTGGTTTACCAAAAGGATCTCTCGATATAGATCTGCCCTTGGCAGGGCAAATGGTTGCTTTAATTTTTGAAAAGCCATCCACCCGCACTCGTGTCAGCTTTGACTTGGGTGTACGTCAAATGGGCGGCCAAACCATGGTCTTGTCTGGCAGCGAAATGCAGCTGGGGCACGGCGAAACTATTGCCGACACCGCACGAGTTCTGAGCCGTTATGTTGATCTTATTATGATACGTACATTTGAAGAAGCTACGCTGCTGGAAATGGCAGAATATGCTACGGTGCCCGTAATCAATGGCCTAACCAACCGTACCCACCCTTGCCAGATTATGGCGGATATTATGACCTATGAAGAACACCGTGGCCCCATCTGCGGTAAGCGGGTGGTTTGGATGGGTGATGGCAATAATGTTTGTGCAAGCTTTATCCATGCGGCTGGACAATTTGGTTTTGATTTTGTATTTTCTGGTCCCGCCTCGTTGGACCCAGAACCGAGGTTTGTGGCTGAGGCCCGCGCCAAGGGCGTACAGGTTGAGATTGTGCGCAACGTTAATGAAGCAGTGCACGGTGCTGATTTACTAGTCACGGATACTTGGATCTCCATGCATGATAGCCAAACTGCACGAGAGCGTCGGCACAACCAGCTTCGACCGTACCAGGTAGATGACGTCCTGATAGCTCGAGCTAAACCTGACGCTTTATTTATGCATTGCCTTCCAGCACATCGGAATGAAGAAGTGACCAGTTCGGTTATGGACGGCCCACATTCGGTAGTGTTTGATGAGGCTGAGAATAGACTGCATGCGCAAAAGGCTATTATGCGATGGTGTCTAACCCAGTAAATTTTGTGCTTATGCTTGTTCGCTATTGAAAGAAAAGGTGGCATTGGTTGCTCCCAGCTCAAGCTTTAAGGATGCCTTAAGTTTTATTGCAAAGTAGGTGGTCATGTCCTTGAACGTTGGATGTTTGGTTCGAAAGTTTGACTGGAAGAGCAAGTGGCGCTC
>JAVLEV010000033.1:10691-15362 GCA_031920365.1 Planktomarina sp.
GCAGCAGTGCAAGAGCATTTAAGCCGGGCGTGGTGTGGCGTAGGTTTAAGTGAATTCTCTCTGAACAATCCAACGCTGCGTGGGGAATGCCTGTTGGTGGAGTTAGATTTTGATCGGTAAGATTAGTAACCAAGGCATTTACGCTAGACTTGAGCGCCTGACGCGCTTTGGCCGATGCCAAAATTTTCAAAGATTGCAAAGGAGAGTATAATGACGCAAGCAAACATGGGCTTGATTGGTGTGGGTACAATGGGTTCGGCAATGGCACTCAACATTGCCGAAAATGGCTATAATGTTTGCCTGTGGAACCTGGACCTTGCAGCGGTGGACAGCTTAATCGCTTCGGCTGGAGATTTGGCGCCGCGACTGCTGAAATGTGAAACTGTTCAAAAGCTGGTTGAGACTATGCCCACGCCTCGTGCGATCATCCTGCTGGTTCCTGCTGGGGCTCCGGTTGATCTCACAATTGATGAGTTAATCCCATTCTTGTCTGTTGGTGATACGATTATTGATGGTGGAAATTCTGATTTTCGCGATACTATCTCACGCACAGAACGATTAGAAGCAGAGGGCTTGGCATATCTTGGTGTTGGCGTGTCTGGAGGGGCGGAAGGCGCGCGGCGTGGCCCTTCCATCATGGCAGGGGGTACTTTAGCCACCTATTCTAATATAGCGCCGGTTCTTGAGGCGATTTCGGCGCAATATCTTGGAGACCCGTGTGTTGCGCACTTGGGTCCAGACGGGGCGGGACATTTTGTAAAGACAGTCCACAACGGAATTGAATATGCTGATATGCAGATGATCGCTGAGGTCTATGGGTTGCTGCGCGACGGCGCGGGCCTTGCTGCGAGTGAGATCGCGCCGGTGTTTCGTAGTTGGAACCGTGGTGCGCTAGAGAGTTATTTGATTGAGGTTACGGCTGAGGTATTAGCTGCAAAGGACCCTGTTACAGGCGAAGAAATGGTTGATATGATTGTAGACCAAGCTGGCCAAAAAGGGACAGGGCGTTGGACGGTGATAGAGGCTATTCGAATGGGGCAAACTGCAAGCATCATCGAAGCGGCTGTTGGCGCACGTGTGCTAAGCTCGGAAAAGGCTACACGTGAAATTGCAGCACCTCTGTTGACGCCCGCTGGCATTGATACGATGATTCCAATCTCTGAGCATGATCTGCAATCAGCACTTATTGTGGGTCGTGTTTTGGCCTATGCGCAAGGGTTTCGAATTCTGGATGCAGCCTCCAAGGAATTTGATTGGTCCCTTGATTTTGCAAGGATAGCAGAAATTTGGCGTGCTGGATGTATTATTCGATCAACCATGTTGGATGATATAGCAGCTGCTTTTCGGACTGAATTACCGCAGGGACGATTAATTCTGTCGGAACATTTTATTAAGGTGTTAACCGAAAATATTGCTGGCTTGCGCCGTGTGGTTTCGGCGGCAGCGTTAAAAGGACTGCCGGTGCCCGCCTTGGCGGCGGCGTTGAACTGGTTTGATACTATTCGCCAAGCGCGTGGAACAACTGATTTAACCCAAGCCCAACGGGATTATTTTGGTGCACATTCTTTTCAAAGAATAGATGCTAATGGCAGTCATCATGGCCCATGGCATAGGCCAAAAGACGCGTAACCTAATGCTTGCGTGGCTTTGCTCGCAGCGTAGGGTCGGCCTCTGTTGGATCTTTGGGCCACGGATGTTTTGGGTACTTCGCACGCATGTCTTTGCGCACGTCCGCATAGCTGCCCGTCCAAAAACCTGGAATATCTTGGGTGACTTGGATTGGTCGCTGTGCTGGTGATAGTAGGGTTACTTTTATGGGCTGCTTACCTACCATTGGATGACGAGTTTGCCCAAAAATTTCCTGAATCCGCAGTTCAATGGCAGGGCTTTTGCCACTATAATCGATTGTAATTCGGCGACCTAACGGGGTAGTGAATTGCTCAGGAGCTACGGCCTCAAGGCGCTGTAAATTTTCCCAGCCTATTAAAGCTTTTAAAGCGGGTAGAGGATCAAAAGACTTCCAATCTTGTTCTGTGGTAATTCCATCAAGATAAGGAGTGAGCCAACCCTGTAAATCTGCCATTAAGGCTTCATCTGATATATCTGGAAAATGACTGCTGGGCGCCATTGCAATTCGAGCTTGCAGTAATTTTGCCGCTTTTGGCAACCGCAGTCCAAGTTGCTTTATCCCCTCTAACATTGAATTTGCCAGAGAATCAGCAGGCGCGTGTGCCCATATATCTTGCGATAAGGTAAGCGCGCCTAGGCTTTCACGGCTACTAGCAACAACACGCTTGAGTCGCTTAGACCAAGAGCATGAATTATACCACTTTATATGTTTACTAAAAACTTTACGTAAATCGGCCTCTGAAATGGGTAAGGCGCGGCGAATTTTGGGATCTGGACCGGTACTGTGGTGTGGGTTTCCCAATTCAGAAATTACCAAAAAGTGGCTACTGGCCAAGTGATCATCTGAGGACAAAACTACACCTTTTCCCCCGGCCATAATGTAGCGAGGTTGCGTACCAGGCCTGCGTTGTGCCACTCGTTCAGGATATGCTAAAGCCAAACATTGTCCGGGCGAGAGTGCGGTTGATTCCCCCTGAGGCAGCGCGAGACTACGTAAGCGTTTAACTTCCACTTTGATGCGCTTCAGCGTAGACATATCGCGGACCCTACCAGTCAGATCCTGCATCTCAGCCTTTTCAGTCAAGGCTTTTAGTGCGGGTGTAAGATCAGATTGTCGCGAAATTAGGATATCGCGATCTGATAGTAAGGCTGCCAATGGGGCTGCCTTGGCACCAGCCTGTAAAAGCATTTGAGCCAGACGTGGATGCAGTGGCAGTTTTGCTAATGCGGCACCATGAGCTGTTAGCCGGCCCTCGCTCAGTGCGCCAAGTTGATGCAGAAGGTCTTGAGCCTGTGCCCAAGCTCCTGTTGCGGGTGCGGTTAGAAGAGCTAAGTGGTCCGGTCCCGTACCCCACACAGCCAATTCCAGAGCAAATGATGCAAGGTCTGATATCTGTATTTCTGGTGGTGCATAGGCTTGCATTGCTCCTTCTTCAGCACGTGCCCACATCCGATAGCATTTCCCAGCTGCAACTCGGCCAGCACGTCCTGTGCGTTGAGTGGCCTCAGCCTTACTTACGCGCTCTGTTACTAACTTCTGCAGCCCCTTTTTGGGATCATAACGTGCCCGGCGCGATAAGCCACAATCCACCACAACGCGTACATCTTGGATGGTTAGTGAGGTTTCAGCGATGGCCGTGGCCAATACTATTTTGCGAAGTGTTGGTTCTGGACGGATTGCCAGTTGTTGCTCGGCGAAGGGCAGGTTGCCCAGTAATGGTCGCATGATGCAATTTTTTGGCAATTTATCTTGCAACAAATATAACATCCGTTGAATTTCGGCTTCACCGGGCAAAAATACTAAAACTCCGCCTTCTGTATCGGTAATTGCTTGTAAGGTCAGTCTACTGGCTTCCGCCTCGAGGGATATGTCTTTGCTTACTGGACGGGGTAGGTGAATAATCTCGACAGGATAACTGCGCCCTGCGCTGGTCACAACAGGAGCATCGCCCAATAATTTAGCTACTGGCTCTGCGTCTAAGGTAGCGGACATAACGACAATCATAAGGTCACTGCGCAGAGTTTCGCGAACCTCCCAACTTAGAGCAAGTCCCAGATCAGCTGCCAGAGATCGCTCGTGAAATTCATCAAATATGATGGCTGATACGCCAGGCAGTGCGGGATCAGATTGTAACATTCGAGTCAAAATACCTTCTGTTAAAACCTCAATCCGCGTGTTTGGGCCTACCTTAGATTGGCCGCGAATGCGGTAGCCAACGGTCTCTCCCATGTCTTCGCCTAGGGTTTCAGCCATCCTTTCGGCAGCAGCCCTTGCTGCGAGGCGTCTAGGCTCGAGCATCAGAATTTTACCAGAACAGAGCCCTGAGTGCAAAATCGCCAATGGGGTGCGTGTCGTTTTGCCTGCCCCTGGAGGGGCTTGCAGCACGACACAGCCTGATGCAGTCAGGCTCTCCAGAACTTGCGGTAAAACCGCATCTATTGGCAGATTAAATTTCACCTCATCCTTATCTGTTAGAAAATCGGGCGCGTCCACGGGTTGATTGTATGTTGGGGTGCGAAAGGGTGAGATTGGAAGGAAGTTTTGAATTGGTGATGCATTACTTTTTTACTAGGCTGAGAAATGACCTATTATCTGGAATAGATTTGTTGCAATTGCGTAGGCCGCAGATAGATGATCAGTTCAACTCAATGTTTACGCTTTTAGTAACATAAAAACCCGCCCTGGAGGATAAATGAGCAAAAAAGACTTTGCGCCACAAGAAATTGCGCGACTAATTGGACGGGGCAACCGTAGGGCGCTTGCTCGGGCTATTACCTTGGTGGAAAGTGCTCATCCTACTCACCGAGCCCAAGCTACAGAGCTGTTGGAAACTTTAGGCAGCGAACGGCAGGCGATTCGTATTGGGATGTCTGGGACGCCGGGTGTTGGCAAGTCTACGTTCATTGAAAGTTTTGGGCTGCAACTGGTAGAAGGTGGACTAAGGGTTGCAGTTTTGGCTGTTGATCCTTCGTCGGCGCGTTCAGGCGGTTCTATTTTAGGTGATAAAACCCGCATGGATCATCTATCACGCCATCCCAGTG
>JAVLEV010000034.1:0-4892 GCA_031920365.1 Planktomarina sp.
TTGCTGGCCTTGCGGCTGGTTTGGTATCTGCTGGCACCCTTGATGATGTTAAAGCACGCGGCAAACTGAACTGTGGTGTTACTACAGGTGTTCCTGGTTTTGCTGAGCCTGACGCGAATGGCGTTTGGCAGGGTTTTGACGTCGCTGTATGTCGCGCTGTTGCTGCGGCCGTACTTGGTGACAACATGGCTGTTGAATTTGTTCCAACAACTGGCAAAACACGTTTTACAGCATTGGCTTCTGGCGAAATTGACCTGTTGGCACGTAACACAACATGGACAATGAGCCGTGACGTTGACCTGAAGTTTGAATTTATCGGCGTAAACTATTACGACGGTCAAGGTTTCATGGTTCCAGCATCTTTGGGCGTTACAACAGGTGCTGAACTCGACGGCGCAACTGTTTGCATCCAAACTGGTACAACAACAGAGCTGAATTTGGCTGACTATTTCCGTGCAAACGGCATTACTTATGAGCCAGTTCCAGTTGAAACGGGTTCAGAAGCTGCTCAATTGTTCCTAGCCGGTTCATGTGACGTTTACACAACTGACCGTTCGGCTTTGGCTGCACAGCGTGCAAACTTCCCGACACCTGATGACTGGGTTGTACTTCCTGAAGTTGTTTCAAAAGAGCCACTCGGCCCACTTGTTCGCCACGGCGACAACGAATGGGCAGATATCGCTCGTTGGACTTTGAATGCACTTATCACGGCCGAAGAGCTGGGTGTAACTTCCGATAACATCGCTGAGATGTCTGCCGGTACAAATAACCCAGAAATTAACCGTTTGTTGGGCACTGAAGGTACACTGGGCGCAATGCTTGGTCTGGATGCTGAATGGGCAAAACGTGCTATCATGTCCGGTGGTAACTACGGTGAAGTCTTTGAAAGTAACATTGGCTCCGCTACAAACATTGGTTTATCCCGTGGCTTGAACGCTCAGTGGAAAGACGGCGGCTTGATCTATTCGCCACCGTTCCGCTAGAAACTTGTTGGATTGGGCGCAGAGAGATCTGCGCCCTTTTTTTATAAGTACCTACAAAAAAATCTGATGAACTAAAATATATTATAATATTAGCGCTCAGACACTCAGGGAAAAATCAAATGTCTCTACCGACTGGTACAGAATCGAGCGGATTTCGCTTGTCTATGTTGATCAACGATACACGTTATCGTTCAACCACATTTCAGGCAATTGCTCTAATAGCTTTGATTTTTGCGATGGGTTATCTAGTTTCAAATCTACTGTCTAATTTATCTAAAGCGGGTCTTAATATAAACTGGGGTTTTTTAACTGATACTGCTGGTTATGATATCAACCAAATGCCGATAGCTTATGATAACCAAATGTCACATGGTCGTGCATCCATGGTTGGGGCTGTAAATACATTAATTGTGGCTTTTTTGGCCTGCGTCACTGCGACTGTCCTGGGTGTGGCTGCAGGTGTTCTGAGGTTATCAAACAACTGGGTTGTCTCTAAAATTATGGCCGTTTACGTTGAAGCATTTCGTAATGTTCCAGTTCTGATATGGATTTTAATAATTTTCTTGGTAATGTCTAACGTCCTACCGCAGCCTCGGGAATTTCGTGGAGAGGCAGCAACAAGTGCGATGTGGTTTGACATGATAGCCTTCACTAATCGGGGCGTCTATGTGCCTTCGACAGTTATGGGAACTGACTCTTGGATTGTTATAGTGGCTTTCTTGGCTTCGATTGTAGGAGCCTTTAGCTTTAAACGCTATGCGACGAAACTTTTGTTTGAAACAGGACGTATGATCCCAACATTTCTGCCTACCATTGCTATTTTGGTTTTACCTGCGGTTCTGGTTTTCTTTTTAACGGGCAGCCCTATTGGATTAGAATACCCGGAGTTAAAGGGCTTTAATTTTAGAGGTGGCCTACATCTTCGATTATCTTTGATTGCGCTTTGGTTTGCTTTGGCAATCTATACAGGTGCCTTTATCGCAGAAAACGTACGCGCAGGTATTCAGGCAATTAGTAGTGGCCAAACTGAGGCAGCTGCATCTCTGGGTCTTCGCCCAGGAAAAATTATGTCTCTGATTATTTTGCCACAGGCGCTGCGTGTTATAGTGCCCCCGCTGATCTCGCAATACTTAAACATAACGAAGAATAGCTCACTCGCGATTGCGGTGGGCTATATGGATATTACAGGAACCTTGGGCGGGATTACCCTGAACCAGACTGGCCGTGCGATTGAATGTATCCTCGTGTTAATGTTGTTCTATCTTGTAATTAGCTTATCGATTTCGGCGATTATGAATATCTACAACAACACAATGAAGCTGGAGGAGCGTTGACATGAGCGATAGATTAACTGTTGGCTTTGTACGCCATGAGCCGATCCCGCCGTCACCCCCTCCGATTGCCCAAGCCGGTGCTATTAAATGGATCCGTGAAAACCTTTTTTCAAATATCATAAATTCGGTTCTTACAATCCTTTCAGTCTATTTTGTGATCAAACTGGTGCTGGCATCAGTTCCGTGGATTTGGAATGGAGTTTGGACTACAGATAGCCTGCGAGAATGTCGTGAAGTGTTGGAAGGCACAAGTGGGGCTTGTTGGTCAGTCTTGACAGAGCGTTGGAACCAAATGTTGTTTGGGTTTAAATATCCTGTTGAAGAGTACTGGCGCCCTACACTGGCCTTTGTATTGTTGCTGATCAGCGTCGCACCAGTTCTATTTAAGAAACTTCCACGCAAGATGCTGGTTGTCTCAGCTATTTATCCGTTTCTGACCTTCTGGCTAATTTGGGGTGGTACAATATTAGCACCATTAATGGTTGCTGCAGCGTTGATTTTGGCCTATTTTATCTTCGTCGAAATGGAAAAACGGGTTGGGTTTGTAACTGGCTTAGTATCCGGCATTGTTTGCGCATCGGCGACATTGTATTTTAGCAGCTACCTAACGCAGCCCCTGTCAGGTTTTATTTCTCTTGAGCCTGTCGCATCGCGCGATATGGGGGGCTTTATGCTAAACCTCATATTGGGAACAATCTGTGTGTCCCTATCTATTCCACTGGGCATTATATTGGCCTTAGGCCGTCAGTCCAATATGCCTATAATTAAAGGCATCTGCGTTGTCTTTATTGAGTTTATTCGCGGTGTGCCGCTGATCACACTTTTGTTTGTGGCCAATGTAGTTTTGTCCTATTTCTTTCCACCGGGAACTAATCTTGATTTGATCCTGCGCGTTATCATCATGATTACATTGTTCTCATCCGCTTATATTGCCGAAGTAATACGAGGCGGTTTGGCGGCTTTGCCGCGAGGTCAATATGAGGCGGCAGATAGCCTAGGTTTGGATTACCCACAGGCAATGCGCCTAATCATCCTGCCCCAGGCATTGAAAATCTCGATCCCAGGCATCGTGAACGTTGCCGTTGGATTGTTTAAAGATACTACCTTGGTTTCGGTGATCTCGATGTTTGATTTGGTGGGTATGATCCGCGGGCCAATTTCATCGTCCACTGCATGGACGGGCATCTATTGGGAACTTTATCTTTTTGCAATCATCCTGTTTTTCGTCGTGTGCTACTGCATTTCACAATATTCACAATGGTTGGAGCGTCAGCTTCGGACCGATCATCATTAAGGGAGCTTTGAGAATGTCTGAAGCCCAATTAAAAGTGTCTGATGAGGTTGCTATCTCAATCCAGAACATGAACAAATGGTTTGGCACATTTCACGTGCTGCGGGATATTAACCTTGACGTGCAGCGTGGTGAACGTATTGTAATTTGTGGTCCATCTGGATCTGGAAAATCCACACTCATTCGCTGCATTAATGCGCTTGAAGAACACCAGCAGGGTGTAATCACTGTGGACGGAACACTGTTGTCATCAGATGTGAAAAATATCGACAAAGTTCGGTCTGAGGTTGGGATGTGCTTTCAACACTTTAATCTTTTCCCCCATCTTACAATTTTGGAAAACTGTACTTTAGCACCAATCTGGGTACGTAAAACACCTAAAAAAGAAGCGGAGGAAATAGCGATGCATTTCCTTGAAAAAGTTAAAATTCCTGAGCAGGCTGGCAAATACCCTGGCCAGCTGTCTGGTGGCCAACAACAGCGTGTGGCGATTGCCCGTTCCCTGTGCATGAAGCCGCGTATCATGCTGTTCGATGAACCTACTTCAGCATTAGATCCGGAGATGATTAAAGAAGTTTTGGACACTATGATCCAACTGGCTGAGGATGGTATGACCATGATTTGCGTGACGCATGAAATGGGTTTTGCACGTCAAGTCGCGAATAGGGTAATTTTCATGGATGAAGGCCAAATAGTAGAGCAGAATGTGCCAGAATCTTTCTTTAATAATCCACAATCTGATCGGACAAAGTTATTTTTGAGCCAAATCCTCGGCCACTAAATTTGCAATATTGAAAAGGGCCCCAAAAAGGGCGCTTCTTATGCAGGTAAATCATCTGGTATTATGAAATCTATGGCCTGAGCAGAGATGTCCCCATGGCTATAGCCTAGCACCAATGTAGCTCCAGGAGGGTAATTTAAGAACTGTGGGTGCATGGGTTCTGGTGCTGCTATTTTGATAGCTAATTCCGCAACCCCCGGATTATGGGCCAAAACTAGCAGGCACTCTGTATCAATGTTTAAAGTTGCCAGTACCAGGTTTTCTGGTGGCGCTAAATAAAGCTCAGGCAAGATCACCGCTTCACATTTAAAATTGAGACTTGCAAAGGTTTGCTGAGTACGTTTTGCGTCAGATACCAATGCATGGGTAGGTTGGTGTTGTCGTTCGGTCAGCCATGAAGCCAACTTGCGTGCATCACGTTGCCCTTTGTTGCTAAGGTTACGTTCATGATCCTTAAGGCCAAAGCCCCAATTAGCCTCTGTGTGGCGCATTAAGATTAGCTT
>JAVLEV010000034.1:4992-15197 GCA_031920365.1 Planktomarina sp.
CTTCGTAGTTCTGCAGAACCACCTGTCTATGAGGTTTGGTTTGTGATCCCGCCATTCAGGGTTATCATTTATACTAGACCAATAGTTGGGTCCATTTGGCCGGATTAATATGATGCTGCCTGTTGATTGTGCAAATATGACGAAGATAATAAAATACTGCGATAACTAGTATTTTATTATTTGTTATTTCCGAAAGAATGGCATGGTAAGTGACCAAATCAAGCGTGTTGGCCTTAGACCTCGCCACTGGAGGCCAACTTCCATCGTTTCATGGCCATCCTGTGGGTTTTGGGTGTACGTGCCAAACAGGCGGTCCCACCATGATAGGGCAAATCCGAAGTTTGTGTTATGTTCGTTGCGATATACTGAATGATGAATTCGGTGCATATCTGGGGTCACGAAAACTGTACGTAAGAAGTGGTCTAACCGTTGCGGCACTGCAATATTCGCATGGTTGAACAAGGTGGATCCATTGAGTAAAATCTCAAAAAATACTACGGCTAATACTGTTGGGCCTAAGAGATAGACTAACCCAATTTTAAAAGCCATTGAGAGGGCTATTTCGATAGGATGAAACCGAATAGCAGTGCTGACATCAAACTCAATGTCCGAATGATGTACCCGGTGGATGCGCCAAAGTACTGGGATTTTATGGCTAAGAACATGCTGCATCCATATAGCCAAATCCAGTAGAACTACGGTTATGATTAACTCAACCCATCCGGGTAGAGAGACCATATTTAAGAGTCCCCATCCCCGAGTGGTGACATCCGCAGCCGCTAAAACGGCTGCGAAGGGTAGAAAAATCGCTAAGGCCCGCAGGCTGATCGTGTCAATGATCACCAAGAGCCAATTGGTCACCCGACGGCTTGTCTCATGCTTGCGTGGTCTACGTGGTGCGATGCGTTCAATTATGGCTAGAACAATAAAAAGCCCGATGAAAACTGCCAAACGAACTGCGGCTTCACTTTGCATTTGATACACCCTGACTATGCCTTAAGAGTTTCATGTTGGTATGCGAATAAGCGATCCTGCGCCATGATCTGTGAACAGTTCCAGTAAGCAGGCATTGGGTGCTCGGCCATCAAGGATAACCACCGCCCGCACACCGCTTTCGATCGCTATTAGGGCAGTCTCTGTTTTTGGGATCATGCCTCCCGTAATCACACCAGATGCAGTCAATTCTCTAATTTTTTTAGGTGTCAGTTCGGTTAATACCTCACCATTAGCGTTTTTAACGCCGGAGACATCTGTAAGCAGCAACAGACGATCAGCCTTCAGGTTGGCTGCAATTGACCCTGCTACGGTGTCAGCGTTGATATTAAATGTCTCGCCATTATCACCAGCACCCAAGGGTGCGATTACGGGGATCATATCCGCTTCAAAAAGTTTGTTTAACAAAGTGGGATCAATATCGCGAGGGGCACCGACCAATCCTAGCTCGGGGTCGGCAGGATCACATATAATTAAATTGGCATCCTTGCCTGAAAGTCCAACAGCTCGGCCCCCTTGAGCGTTGATCGCCTGTACAATCCGTTTATTTACTAAGCCAGAAAGTACCATCTCCACCACTTCCATCGTAGCAGCGTCTGTTACGCGCTTGCCACCAACAAACTCAGATTTGATGTTGAGCCGTTCCAACATTTTGTTGATCATCGGACCACCACCATGCACAATAACTGGGTTTACGCCAACTTGCTGCATCAAAACAATGTCGCGGGCAAAGGTCTCCATCGCCTCATCACTGCCCATAGCATGGCCGCCAAACTTTATCACCACAGTGGCGCCATCATAGCGTTGTAGATAGGGTAGAGCTTTCGACAAGGTGCTGGCTGTCGTTAACCAATCGCTGTTCATGGGGTCATCTCTCTTTGACATAATCTTAAGCAAGACTAGTGATCCAATACGGTGCTGCCAAGAGAAATTTGTAGGGTTATGAGGCTAATCTAACCCTGCGATTACAGCACGCAGGGTGGCAAGGCCCTCACCTTTTTCAGAACTAGTAAGGATTAGCTCTGGAAAAGCTGCTGGATGTTTAGCTAATTTGCTGCGTACCTGTTCCAAAACTTGATTTCGTTCGTGATCTTTTATCTTGTCAAGCTTTGTGAGTACTACCTGAAATGCTAAAGCGGATTTGTTCATTAATTGCATTATTTCTTCGTCTACGGGCTTCATGCCATGACGGCTATCCACCAAGACAAAAGCACGGCGCAAATTTGGACGGCCTGATAGGTAATCTTTCAAAAGACGTTGCCACTTTTCGACTATGGCAACTGGCGCGTTTGCAAAGCCATAGCCGGGAAGGTCAACTAAATAGCGGTCCTCTCCCAATCCAAAAAAGTTAATTTCTTGGGTTCGACCTGGTGTGTTAGATGCACGGGCAAGGCCCTTGCGATTTGTTATTGCATTGATTAAGCTTGATTTTCCAACATTTGAACGTCCAGCAAAGCAAACCTCAACACGATCTGCGCCTGGCAGACCGTCCATGGCTACTACGCCTTTTAAGAAATCTACAGGGCCAGAAAATAACTTCCGCCCAACTTCAGATGCTGCGTCGCTTTCAGGTTCGGCAATAGGGAAAGGTAATATCATAGGAGCTCCAGCGTATCTTGGATCGATATTTTACCGTCTTCAATGACGCGTGCATACAAGCCAAAATTTTGATGATTCCAACCGTCATTTAAGGCGCCTAAAGTATCTGCATCTTGCTCGCCTGTCTCTGGATTAGCCGTGGTTGCAAGGCAGCGTACTACAGGCTCAACCCCTTCGAATACGACGGTACCAATGCGAAAACGCCGACCGCACCAGCTGTGTTCGGCCCAAGGGTCAAGATCATCCAGCCAGATGTTTCCGCGCCACCGCAAGGGTGACAATGTTACGCCCATGCTGTCTGACAGTGCTCGCAAGGAGGTATGGCTATTGATACTAAGCGAGGGATAATCGGTATCTGTAGATCCACGCTCTGGAACGCGGATGATGCGGGCCGATTGTGCTCGCTCAGGTGGCATTAGTGGTTTTACCCAAGCTAGAAAACCAGAGAGTTGACGTTCGTCGTCTGGCTGGAATGTGAAGTCTTTCCGATTTGGATGTGACAGCGTCAGGGTTTGTGCAGTCTCATCCAGCTTGGCTTCAATCGCCATTAAGCTTGGTGCCTTTGATCCGCGTGAAAAATTCACGCAATGCACCCAAGTGCTGCCATCAGCGGTTGAGGCTTCATGCGCCACTGCCCAGCACCGATCCCAGGGCATAGTCTTGCCTTTTAAAAGTGAGACAAGTTGTAAGGCCTCACGTCCGTGGGATTTTAAAGGGTACCGAAAAATATCCGTGACATAAGGCATTTTATTCGTCCTTTTTGGACTTTTTAAAGACACTAGTGATATTACCAAACACATCCGCCTTTACGCCTTGGCTCCGCATTATAGCATATTGCTGGATAAATGTGATTGTATTGTTAGCGATCCAGTAAACCACAAGGCCAGATGCAAACCCACCTAACATGAACATGAAAACCCAAGGCATCCAGGCGAAGATCATCTTTTGGGTAGCATCTGTGGGTGCTGGATTCAGCTGTTGCTGCATAAACATGGAAATGCCCAGCAATAGTGGTAAAATCCCAATTAAGACCAAAGCGATGATAGAGCCAGCATCTGGTGTGCCCCATGGCAGCAAGCCAAACAAATTCATAATCGAGGTTGGGTCTGGAGCCGAGAGGTCGTTGAAGGGGCCAAACCAGGTAGCGTGGCGCAACTCAAGCGTGACGAAAATTACTTTATACAGTGAAAAGAAGATCGGAATTTGCGGTAAGATAGGTAAACAGCCGGCAGCAGGGTTCACTTTATTCTTTTTATAAAGCTCCATCATGCCTTTCTGCATTTTTTGTTTATCGTCTCCAGCGCTTTCCTTGAGTTTCTCCATTTCAGGTTGAAGTTCTTTCATCCTAGCCATGGAAACATAAGATTTATACGCGAGTGGCAGTAATAAAGCTTTGATGACCAATGTCAGGCAGATGATGGACCAGCCCATATTCCCGATATAGCCGTTGAGGGTGTGTAGCAGCCAAAATATAGGTTTGGTTAGGAAGTAAAACCAGCCCCAATCGATTATATCTACAAAGCGATCAACGCCACCGTCGTTTTGGTAGTTGCGGATCACTTCCCATTCTTTGGGCCCAGCAAAAAACTGTGAGGTCACGGTTGCTGTTGCGCCTGGAGCAACGGTCTTAGTTGGTTGCACGGCTTCGGTTAAATAGACATCGTTATTGATGTCATATTTGGCAACTGATTTAAACGCACCTTGCGGCACTATTGTGGTCATCCAATAGTGATCCGTGAAGCCAACCCACCCACCCTCAGTTACTTGAATTACGTCAGCAGGTGCACGTTCTTTTGGATTAATATCAAATTTAGGCATTTTTTTATAAGCAGTTTCATTCAACTCACCATCTGACATACGCACCATACCTTCGTGTAAGATAAAGAACCCTTTAAGGTTGGGTGGCTCCCCGTGACGTGCGATTTGGCTATAGGGTGCAAGCCCTACAGGGATGCCACTTGAGTTAGTCACAGACTGTTCGATATTAAACATGAAATTTTCGTCGATGGAGATAACTCGCTGAAATGACAAACCTTTGCCATTGTCCCAATTCAGGGTGACTGGGGTAGAGGTTGTGAGGGTTGTGGATCGCGAGGTCCAAAGGGTGGTGGGCCCTGGAACTTCAGTGGGGTCCACTCCGAATGCAGCAGCCCAGCCATTAATGCCGTAATAGGCATGGTCGGAGCCCTCAGGCGATAGCAAGGTTACTATGGGGGAGCTATCTTCAATTGTATCCGTATAATCTTTCAGACGTAAATCATCGATCCGGCCTGCAAGAAGCGACAAGGACCCTTCGAGGCGTGGTGTGTCGATCGTTATACGCTCAGCGTTGGCTACGGCCTGCGCATTTCCAGACCCTAAATTTGTGTTTATGTCGGCACTGCTGGCCGTTTCCGCAACCGATGCTGTTAAGGGCAGCCCTTCTGCTTGGGGCGGCGCTGTCTGTGGTGGAGCAATTGCAAACCAGGCGAGCATCACAGCAAAGCTGAGGCCTGTCGCTAAGAGAAGGTTTTTATTTTGATCGTCCATTTGAGCCCACCATGCGTCGTTTTCCCGGTTGTCGGGTTACATGGGGTTCAACCGTTGGGAAGGCAAAAGGTCAAGTGGATTCGGGTAATTTTGGGGTTTAAAAGCCTGTGAGCCGATTTTAATGACTGCGGCATGGGGTGTCAGCTTTGGTTAGTCCTTCTAACTTTATTTATGAAACTCATCTAAAGATTCAGATTCAACAGACCTGAGGCCCTGCGGACAGCTGTAAAAGAGATGCTACACCAGTTACAACTTACTGCTAGTTTCGAGCGTTTTTCGCTAAGTATAGCTGTTAAGGTGCTTGACTGTAATTGCAGCTACAGCTGCAGTTATTTTTCTTAAAGTAAATTTTTGCAGTACAGTTAATGGTTGTGTGGGCCCGGAACAGGATCATAACCATTGCCACCAAAAGGGTGGCACTTGCTCAAACGGCGGAGCGTTAACCAGCTACCTTTGAGAGCACCATGAATCTCCAATGCTTCAAGAGCATAGGCTGAACAGGTGGGTTGATAGCGGCAATTAAAGCCCACCCAAGGGCTAAAAACTAGCCTGTAAAGTCTCACTGGGGCTGCCACTATACGAGAAACTATATTCATAGTTTCGACTTTAGTTTTTGTAGGGATTGAGCCAACTCGGCCTGCATGGTGGCAAAATCGCTTGTGGCGGTTAAATTTGCTCTACCAATCAAAACATAGTCATGCCCGACTTGGCCGTTAACTGGCAGGACCAGTCGTGCGATCTCACGTAACCGGCGTTTGGCTCTGTTACGCGCTACGGCATTACCAACCTTTTTGGAGCAAGTAAAACCAACACGCATTGGAGCTTCATCTTCGCGGTTTCTAGACTGCAGAACAAAGCTTGTGGAGTGTACGCGCTGGGCATTGGCAAGCCGTAAAAAGTCTTTGCGCTGAGTTATGCGTTTTAAATAGAATAAGTCCGGTGAATTGACTTCCCCGGACTTATTATAAACAGTATTAGTCATCACCAAATGAGCGCTTATGCGCTCAGTGATTTCCGACCGCGTGCGCGACGTGCATTTAGAATTTTACGGCCAGCTTTAGTGGACATACGTGAGCGGAAGCCATGGCGGCGTTTGCGAACTAGGTTAGATGGTTGAAATGTGCGTTTCATCACGGTGTCTCCGGGTTGGTTCAGCTCAACTGCCAAACCATATATTTCAAATTTAGGCTTTAGGCCCTGTTTGAAGCTGAGTCAAACAGACAATGTGATATTTTGATTGAAAATTAAATCTAATTACAAAATATTGAAATATTTCTGACATTTTATTCACTGATGCATGAAGGGGCTAGGAAGAATTTGCTTTGACAGTCATATCGAAGAAATATAAATTAGGAAATTAATATGTACGTTCAAATCACCTCAATGCTTAGTAAAATTGCGCACTACCAGGCTCTCGTTGTTTTTTTGGTTATGGCCTTTACTGGCTACTATTTTTTGCATGATTACCTCAGCTTTCAGATGTTGCGCGAGCACAGAGAAACGCTGGTCAGTTTCCGAGATTCAAATTACATTGTGGCTGTTGTTGTATTTATCCTTGCTTATACTTTATTTGTAGCCTTCTCAGTACCTGGTGGATTAATTTTGTCGATCACTGGTGGCTTCTTGTTTTGGACGTTTCCTGGCGTATTTTACAATATGATTGGCGCAACGCTTGGGGCGACCATAATCTTTTTTGCGGCACGTTGGGGTTTTGGTGCGCGACTTGCGGCTTCGCTTGCGAACTCCGAGGGCTTAGTGAAGAAAATCAAAGACGGTATATCTGAAAATCAATGGTCGATGCTATTTCTTATTCGGCTAATCCCTGGCGTGCCATTCTTCCTCGCCAACCTAGTTCCAAGCTTTCTGGATGTATCATGGCGCCGGTTTGTGATCTCAACCTTCTTTGGTATTTTTCCTGGCGCTTTGGTTTTTACCTCCATTGGTGCGGGATTGGGTGAAATCTTTGAGCGTGGAGAAAACCCAGATTTAGGAATATTTTGGGAGCCACAGATCATCTTCCCTATTCTCGGCCTCTGCGCACTCTCGACACTACCTATTATTTTGAAACGTATCCGTGCAAAGACTGGGCTTTGATCATGAAAACCCTCAAAACAGATATCCTAGTGCTTGGTGCGGGGGCGGGTGGATTATCGGTTGCAGCTGGAGCTGTGCAAATGGGAGCGCGCGTTGTGCTGCTGGAAGGTCATAAGATGGGGGGCGATTGCCTCAACTATGGCTGTGTGCCCTCGAAGGCCCTACTGGCAGTAGGCGCTGCAGCCCATGCCCGCACAATCGGTAAAAGCATGGGGGTATTACCCGTTTTTACTAAATCTGATTATGCCAAAGCTAAGGATTTTGTTGACTCAGTGATTACTGAAATCAAGCCACATGACAGTGTGGAACGGTTTGAGGCGCTAGGCGTGCAGGTTATTCAAGAGTTCGGCCGTTTTATATCTCCCACAGAGGTACAGGCAGGTGACACAGTGATCACTGCTAGGCGAATTGTTATCGCTACAGGGTCAAGACCCTTTGTGCCGCTTATCCCAGGGTTGGTAGATGTGCCCTTTTACACTAATGAAAATATTTTTGACTTAAGGGAAAAACCGGAACACTTACTGGTGCTTGGTGGTGGGGCCATTGGAATGGAAATGGCCCAAGCACATCGGCGCTTAGGCTGTTTAGTGACTGTAATAGAAAGCCAAAAGGCGTTTGGCAAAGATGATCCTGAGATCGCTGCGATTGCTTTGCAAAAACTGCGCGGAGAAGGCATCTTAATCGTAGAGGGCGCTTTGGCACAAAATATATCTGGTGTGGTTGGGGAAATAACGGTAGCCACGTCAAACGGCACTTTCATAGGGACACATCTCCTGGTAGCGACAGGCCGCAAAGTAAATACTGAAAAGTTGAACTTGGAAGTTGCTGGGATTGAGCATCACCGTGGTGGCATTACAACGGATGCAGGTTTGCGGTCTAGCAACAGGAAAGTCTATGCAATTGGTGATGTGGCTGGGGAGCTGCGATTTACCCACGTAGCGGGCTATCATGCTGGTGTTATAATCCGGTCAATGCTGTTTGCGCTACCTGCTAAAGCCAAGGTGGAACATATCCCTTGGGCTACCTATACCGATCCAGAACTTGCACAGGTGGGTATGATGGAGGCACAGGCCCGAGAGAAGTTTGGCTCACGCTTGGACGTGGTACGGTTTGATTTTTCAGGCAGTGACCGTGCTATTGCGACTGGTAAGGTTGATGGTTTGATCAAGGTCATGATCGTGAGGGGGCGTCCGGTTGGAGCTTCAATCGTGGGGGCGGGGGCAGGGGAGCTGATTGGCCTTTGGTCGATGGCCATTGCAAATAATCTGAAGATGTCAGCCATAGCCGCGACTGTTTTGCCTTACCCGTCCATGGGTGAAATTAATAAAAGAGCTGCGGGTGCATATTTTTCACCTAAATTGTTTGAAAGTCGTATGATTAAATGGGTAGTTGCTTTTGTGCAGCGTTTTTTACCGTAATGAGCTAGTCAGGGTAAAATGTTCAATACACTTTCAGGACGGTTTTTGATCTTAACAATAGTATTTGTCATGTTGGCAGAGGTGTTAATATTTGTGCCGTCGGTGGCTCGTTTTCGGCAAGATTATTTGAACACAAGATTAGAGCGCGCCCAGATTGCTTCATTGGCTCTGGAGGCCGAAGATATGCTTTCTTCTGAGTTAGAAGCCGAACTATTAGCTACGGCCGAAGTTTATAATGTAGTGCTGCGCCGCAACTCAGTACGCCAGTTGGTGTTGTCCTCCCCAATTCCTTTGCCAGTGTCTGCTTCTTACGATATGCGAGATGCCTCCCCCTTGAGACTGATTTATGATGCAATGCTTAGCTTATTTGATTCTACTGAAAAAGTCATTCGAGTGTTGGGTGATCCTGTGCAGGGGGCAGGTCTGATGATTGAGGTCACCATGTCATCCACGGGCCTGCGCATGGCGATGCTAAGTTATGGCTTACGAGTATTTTGGCTATCTGCTGCAATCTCGATTTTTACGGCTGTGTTGCTATTTTGGGCGGTGCGGCGGGCCTTGGTATTACCTATTAGTAGTGTGGTCAGTCACATGAAGTCCTATGCTAATGCCCCTGAAGATGCCCGCCGTATCATCACCCCAGATGCCCAGTTATTTGAACTGCGCGAAGCTCAGGAGGCCATGCAATCCATGCAGATCGAGTTAACTGGTGCGCTTAAGCAAAAGGAACGTATGGCTCAGCTTGGTGGTGCCGTTGCCAAGATTAGCCACGATTTGCGCAATATCTTAACTTCAGCTCAGTTATTTACTGATAGGATTGAAGGTAGCAAAGACCCAACTGTGGCGCGTCTGGCTCCCAAATTGGTCCGTTCAATATCTCGAGCGGTGAACCTCTGCGAGACTACCCTAGTTTATGGCCGCGCTAAGGAACCTCCACCGCGCCTAGAATCAGTTGATTTAGCTCGCCTTTTTGAGGATGTTTTAGAAGGAGAGAGACTGATGGGTCTTGGAGGCATTAGTTACCATACGGCGGTACAGCCTGGGCTCGAATTGCAGGTTGATCCTGAACAAATGTATAGAGTTATCTCTAACCTATGCCGAAATGCTCGCCAAGCCTTGGAAGGTGCGCATCGCACCGGCACCATCAATCTCGCGGGCGGTGAAGATCTTACTAATTGGTGGATTAAGATTGAAGACAATGGTCCGGGCCTGCCCAAGCGCGCTTTGGAAAGCCTATTCACTGCGTTTCAAGGAGGTACGACTAAGGGGGGATCTGGTTTGGGATTGGCAATCAGTGCAGAATTAGTCCGCGGTCATGGTGGCAGCTTGGTTCTTGAGAAAACTAATACATTGTGCACAATCTTTGCCATTTGCCTACCAAAGGGAAACAACTGAGTTATTCGTAACATTGCCCTTGCATCCACTCTGTCCTGACGCTATCCCGCGCCCAGTGGACCGATAGCTCAGCTGGATAGAGTACCTGACTACGAATCAGGGGGTCGGGGGTTCGAATCCTCCTCGGTTCACCATCAAATCCCCAGCACTCAGACAGCAGCCATTTACTGGCAATTA
>JAVLEV010000035.1:0-14745 GCA_031920365.1 Planktomarina sp.
CACACTTTCCCTGATACCCTGTATTTTTCTTTTACAAAATTGGTCTAAAGCTCGATCCATGGCCCACACATTCGGTACATCCTTTGCACTGGACTTGACGGAGGGTTTGCACCTGCGGCACGTGCAGGCCACTCAGAGCTTATGGCGGCGGCACAGGCCACAGAGGTTCGCAACAACTTTGATCCAAAACGGTATTAGTCAATTGCATTCTCTGACTATAAACCACGCTACACTTGTAGCTGCTATTTACGCAGCGATTGAAAATGCCCCCCCAAAAAAAATCCATACGGCAGGTTGCTTGAAGTCTAAAATGGCGCGCGATAGGATAAAACCTTATCAAAGGAAAACATATGCCAGATGCGACCTCCTTCACTGATTTACCAGATCGTGAGAAATTACTATCAATGTCCGGTTTTGAGTTTATGTGCGCCATTCGTGATGGTTTATTTCCACGCCCACCAATAGCTCGGGTCTTAAACTATCATTTGACCGAAGTAGTTGAGGGTAGCATCACTTTCACTGGCACACCCAGTTTTGACCATACAAACCCTATGGGCACTTTACACGGTGGTTGGTATGGTACGGTACTGGATAGCTGCATGGCCTGCGCTATCATGACCAAAGTCCCAAAGGGCAGTATCTACACTACACTCGAGTATAAAGTGAATATAACTCGCAGTATCCCTATTGGCATGGAGGTTACCGCATGTGGCTGGGTACAGCATGTCGGCCGATCAACGGGAGTTGCAGCAGGCGAAGTCCGCGGAGTTAGAGATGGAAAGATCTATGCCACAGGGTCAACCACTTGCATTATAATGCAAATTAACTGAAATAATTGAACAAGGAGCTTTTAAGCTTATAAATTCGACTGCAGCATATTCCAGACACGCTGAGGGGTGAACGGCATATCGGCCTGCGTCACACCACTTACGGCTAATGCATCCATCATTGCGTTTGATACAGCCGCCATTGATCCAATTGTCCCAGCCTCTCCACAACCCTTCATTCCGATAGGGTTCGCTGTAGACGGCACTATAACAGAATTGAACTCAAACATTGGCACGTCACTGGCGCGCGGCATTCCATAATCCATAAAACTTGCAGTCAAAAGTTGGCCGTTCTCATCATACACCACATGCTCCATCATAGCTTGACCCAAGCCCTGTACGACGCCGCCATGCACCTGCCCCTCAACCAACATAGGGTTGAGCAGATATCCAAAATCATCAACGATCACATACCGTACAACGTTGGACTGGCCTGTCTCCGGATCAATTTCTACCTCAGCAACATGGGCCCCATTTGGAAAGCTAAGATCATCCAAGGTAGCCGATTGAGTAATGTCGAGTAGATCCTGCTTTCCTTCAATACGAGCGAGATCTGCGGCATCCATGAGGCTGAACACAACGTTTGAGCCGCCTAGTCTAAATACCTCATCATCAAAGGTCACGGAAGTTACTTCCACATCATGATATTGTCCCAAGAACTCAGCATAGCGCTCAGTTAATGTTCGCACCAGTGCCAGAGTTGCAGTATTTTGTACCGTAGCGGACCGAGAGCCACCTGTACCGCCACCAGTTGGAATCTTATCACTATCACCCTGAATTATATTAATTTTTTCAACAGGTAGCCCAGTTTGGTCCGACAGATACTGAGCATAAACCGTTTCATGCCCCTGCCCGTTAGATTGGGTGCCAACAAACAAATCCAAAGTGCCATCTTCATTGAAGACTACACGGGAGGTTTCAGTAGGATTACCAAGAATGCTTTCAATGTAACAACACAAGCCCATCCCGCGCAGCAGACCCTTAGCAGTGCTGTCCGCTCTGCGCTTTTCAAAACCAGCCAAGTCACATTTCTCGATCACCTTATCCAAGACCTGGTGAAAATCTCCAACGTCATAACGAACATTGCTGGCGGTTTTATACGGGAAACTATTTGCAGGGATAAAGTTCTGGCGCCTGAAGTCCCAGGGATCTATGCCTAAAGACCGCGCAGCGTAATCCATCGCACGCTCCAAAACATAGATTGCCTCAGGGCGCCCAGCGCCCCGATAAGCATCTACTTGGGTCGTGTTGGTGTAAACTCCTGTGACCTGCAAATGCGCAACAGGTATATCGTACAGTCCAGTAAGCACCTTAGAAAACAGCTGGGTTTGGATCGGCTGAGCAAATTGGCCAGAGTAAGCACCCATATTGGCAAAAGTTTGCACTTGGTAACCAGTAATTTTGAAATCTGAATTTAGCGTTAAGGTAGCCGTTGATGTTAAATCACGACCTGCGTTATCCGACAACATTGCCTCAGATCTATCCGACATCCAGCGCACAGGCTTTCCAAGCATAAGGGTAGCTTGCGCCACCAAGAAATACTCTGGATAACTCATAGCCTTCATACCAAATCCACCGCCAACATCGGGATTGGTAACACGGATTTTGCTCTCAGACAGTCCAAACATATTTGCCAGTTGAGTTTTTTGCGCCCAAACACCCTGGCCATTAACACAAAGGTGCAAACGGCCTCTCTCCAAATCAGCCCAACATCCACGGGGCTCCATTGAATTGCAAATAATACGATTATCGGTAATTTCGAAACTTAACAGGTGCGCAGCATCGGACTTGACCGCATCCATTCGTTCTAGATCTCCCATAGCCCAGTCAAATGCAACATTATTAGGCGCCTTATCATGCAAAGGCGTACCTCCAGGGCGGACCTCCATGTGAGTGGGGAGATCATCAATCTCTAACCAAATCATTTCAACCGCGGCGCGCGCCTGTGCCAAGCTCTCGGCAACGACCATCGCCACAGGCTCACCAACGAAGCGGACCTTGTCCTTTGCAAGTAATAAACGGTCTGTATTAGGTGCGTTTTGGCCATCTTGGTTCTTGAGCAGACTGGCTTCCATTTTACCCACAATACCGGCATCTTCTAAAACTTTAGCAGTTAACACAAGATGCACACCCGCCGCTGCTTCGGCTGCTTCAACATCCAAAAACTTTATGACGCCATGCGCATAAGGCGAACGGAACACGTACCCATACATAGCTGTCATAGGCGCAGTGTCATCCACATAGCGTCCCGTGCCAGTTAAAAACCGATCATCTTCACGCCGCTCGACTGATTGACTTTTCCCAAATTTTTCCACGCACTATGCTCCCAACTCTTACGCAAATAATATCAAAGCAACCATCACTGTCCAGTGGATACGGCATTTTTTTCAATATGTCGGTTTTGGGCGAGACTTTCAGTTTTTGCTATGGAAAACTCCACTTAGCATTGGAGGTCTTGATGTACGTTCATCTCACAAAAAATCATTTGTCAAAAATACAAAAGCGGCAATACTGGGATAATGGTTTTCTTTTTCCAATATCTGCTGTTTCTGCTGGGCAAGCCAAAACTTGGAGGGACGCGCTTGAGACGATTGAAAGTGATTGGCTCGATAATGAATTAGCCCGCCCGTTAAATACCTATAAACGCGTTAATGCCCACGTGGTCATGCCTATAGCGCATGAAATAGCGGCTCACCCTAGGATTTTGGATGCGGTTGAAGGCATATTAGGCCCTGACATTTTGCTCTATTCCACAGAGTTTCTAATAAAAGAAGGCAAAACCAAACATATTGTGACTATGCACCAAGACTTGGCCTATTGGGGGTTGGGCGAGATTGACGGCATTGTAACCGCTTGGCTTGCTTTATCCCCCGCAACTCAGGAAAGTGGCTGCATGGATTTCGTAAAGGGAAGCCACAAAAATCGAATAGTTCCGCATGAAGACAGCTTCGACAAGTTTAATCTGCTCTCACGTGGCCAAGAGATCAAAGTAGAGGTAACCCAAGCTGATAAAACCTGCGGCACTTTAGAAGCTGGGGAGCTGAGCCTGCATCATGGGTTAATGATCCATGGCTCCGGGCCAAACAGCACAGATGAGCGCAGAATTGGAGTGGTGATCCGCTATATAAGCCCCCATGTCAAAAAACCTAATGACGCGCGCGATTATGGCGTGCCCCTGCGCGGCAAATGTGACACTGGAAACTTCAATCTCTGCGCTCCGCCAAAGGGATTATTCCACCCTGATAATTTAGTATTGTATGAGGAAATTCGTGAAGACCAAGCAAAGGTCATGATGGCTGGGGCCAAGGGCAAGACAGGGATGTACTCATAATGGATCACGTAAAATTCCGCGCCATGAAAGACGGTGATGCCGCAGATTATGCATTTTTAACAAAACACGAAGTCGAATATACTAAGGGCACAGCCAGCAGGCTTCTCGAAGCTCTGGTTGGGCTCGATGAGAGCTTGTCAGGGTATCAGGTCTCCAGGCTGGGCCACTCGCTACAATCCGCAACTCGAGCTGAACGGGATGGGGCAGACATAGATTGGGTCGTGTCCGCACTTCTACATGATATCGGCGATATTTTTGCACCATATAACCACGATGAATATGCGGCCACAATTCTGCGACCCTTTGTACGCGAACAATGTAGCTGGGTTGTGGAAAAGCATGGTGACTTCCAGATGGTTTATTATGGCCAACATGTGGGTGCCAATCCAGAAAAACGTGAGAACTATCGCGGGCACATCTATTTTGACGACTGTGCAACCTTTTGCGAAAGCTGGGACCAAAACAGCTTTGACCCTGACTATGACTTTCTGCCCATTGGCCATTTTGAGGCGCAGGTGCGGGAAGTTTTTGACCGTCAACCTTACGATCCAGAGGTTATTCGCCCCGGCGCCCGTGAACCACTGATGCGTTAAGTCACTCGGCTAAAAACGAAGGGCTTTTACTCGCTTCTATAAATGGGTATTCGAGTATAAATTCGAAGGGTACCCGTCAAATGGCTATGGAAAAATTCAATGCATCAGAAGCCGAAAACCGGCTTTATAAAAACTGGGAAGCAGCAGGCTGTTTTACGGCAGGGGCAAACGCCAAGCCGGGAGCGTCTAGCTATTGCATTATGATTCCACCTCCAAATGTGACCGGTGTCTTACACATGGGCCATGCTTTCAACAATACTCTTCAGGATATTCTGGTGCGGTGGCACAGGATGCGTGGCTTTGACACACTGTGGCAAGCGGGCACAGATCACGCTGGTATTGCAACCCAGATGGTAGTGGAACGCCAGCTGGCAGAAACCAAGCAACCGGGCCGCGTTGAGTTAGGCCGCGAAAAATTTTTAGGCAAAGTCTGGGAATGGAAAGAACATTCGGGCAGTACCATTGTAAATCAACTCAAGCGTCTTGGTGCTTCTTGTGATTGGGATCGCACAGCTTTTACAATGGCCGGTGCGCAAGGTGATACCCGCGTAGGCCATGAAAACAGTTCTAATTTTCATGATGCTGTACTCAAGGTTTTTGTTGAGTTGTACAACAAGGGCATGATTTATCGTGGCAAACGTTTGGTCAATTGGGATCCGCATTTTGAAACTGCTATTTCCGATCTAGAGGTGGAAAACCTCGAAGTGGCCGGACATATGTGGCATTTTAAATATCCGCTAGCTGGCGGCGCCACCTACACATACATAGAGAGAGACAACGACGGAGTGGTTACACTCGAAGAAGAGCGTGACTACATCTCGATAGCTACCACCCGCCCTGAGACCATGTTGGGGGACGGCGCTGTGGCTGTGCATCCATCAGACGAGCGCTACGCGCCAATCGTTGGGACGCTATGTGAAATTCCAGTTGGCCCTAAGGCCCAACGACGTTTGATCCCAATCATAACTGACGAGTATCCCGATAAGGATTTTGGCTCGGGTGCAGTTAAAATCACCGGTGCGCATGACTTCAATGACTACCAAGTGGCCAAGCGCGGCAAAATCCCAATGTATAATCTGATGGATACAAAAGCCAATCTACGCGCGGATGGTCTTCCATATGCTGAGGAAGCGGCGACAGCACAGCGTATTGCTAATGGTGAAGAAAAATTTGACATAGCAAAAGTTGCAGCAATGAACTTAGTTCCAGAAGACTATCGCGGCATGGATCGTTTTAAAGCACGACAAAAGATTGTATCGGACATTACTGCGGAGGGGCTGGCTGTGATGGAGAGCGTCATTACCACAGACGCAGATGGTATTGAAACTACCAATCAGCGGCCATTAGTTGAAAATAAACCGATCATGCAGCCATTTGGTGATCGCTCGAAAGTAGTAATAGAGCCCATGTTGACCGACCAGTGGTTTGTGGACACCACCAAGATTGTAGAGCCAGCCCTAGAAGCAGTGCGCGATGGCTCAGTAAAAATATTACCAGAGTCAGAGAAAAAAGTCTATTATCATTGGTTGGAAAATATCGAACCATGGTGCATCTCAAGGCAATTGTGGTGGGGACACCAAATTCCAGTTTGGTTTGACAAAAATGGAGCCCAGTTTTGCGCAACTACTGAAGCCGAAGCTCAAAAGCTGGCGGGCCCTGAGATAACACTCACGCGAGATCCAGACGTTCTGGACACATGGTTTTCCTCTGGCATCTGGCCAATCGGTACTTTGGGCTGGACTGGTGACTCAGAAGTTGATGCGCAAAATGACATGCTACAGCGTTTCCTTCCAACCTCTGATCTGATCACAGGTTCAGATATTCTGTTCTTTTGGGTGGCGCGAATGATGATGATGCAGTTAGCAGTTGTGAATAGAATTCCATTCAAAACTATTTACCTGCATGGATTGGTGCGAGATTCTAAGGGTAAAAAGATGAGTAAGTCCACTGGAAATGTAGTGGATCCCATTGAAATAATTGACGAATATGGCGCTGATGCTCTTCGTTTCACCAACGCCTCAATGGCATCTTTGGGTGGGGTGTTGAAGTTAGATATGCAAAGAATTGCGGGGTACCGAAATTTTGGTACCAAACTTTGGAACGCATGCTCTTTTGCAGAGTTCAACCAAGCGTTTAAAAAACGCAGTAATTTGCTTCCAACGCCAGATTTAGCTTTAAACAAATGGATTATGGGCGAAGTAGGCCGTGTGCGTGTGGCTGTTGATGCCGCTCTTGATAGTTATCGCTTCAACGATGCTGCGTCAGCACTTTATGCATTTATATGGGGCTCAGTGTGTGACAGGTATTTAGAACTGTCCAAACCCATCCTCAAAGGTGAACACTCTAGCAACGATGCGGGCCGCTTGGAAACCCAGGCCACACTCGCATGGGTGCTTGAGCAAAGCATGATCATGCTACACCCGATCATGCCCTTTATCACCGAAGAACTTTGGGGAATTACCGCGCCACGTGATACGATGTTAATTCATCAGGATTGGCCAAGTTATGGGCTTGAACTTATAGATGACGCCGCCACATCAGAAATTAATTGGGCGATTACTTTGATTGATGCAATCCGTTCTGCCCGCGCTCAAATGAATGTACCAGCAGGAGCAAAAGTGCCCTTAGTGCAGATACAAAACAATATTGAAGGAGAGGCAGCTCTAGCAGCCAATATGGCCCAAATCAAGCAAATGGCCCGGATCACTGAGGTAACAAGCGTAGCAGAAATGCCCAGAGGCGCGATTACCATCTCAGCACCCCATGCCACTTTTGGCCTGCCATTGGCTGATATCATTGACGTAGCTGCTGAAAAGGCGCGTCTCGAAAAGAATATGGGCAAATTGGCCAAAGAGCTGGGCGGATTGCGCGGTCGGCTCAACAACCCAAAATTTGCGGCGTCGGCACCACCTGAAGTTCTAGCGGAGACCCAGGCTAATTTGGTCATGCGTAAAGAAGAAGAACAAAAACTTTCAGAAGCTTTGGTGCGATTGGCGGAAATTATTTAATATAAAAACAAAGTCATCTAAAAAAACTAAAGGAGTAATCCTATGAACAAGATTGCACTGACAGCTTTGGCAGAAACTTTGCCATCAACGGTACCTTTCATAGGCCCCGAGACCCAGGAGCGGGAGATGCGCCAAGAGTTCATCGCTCGGTTGGGAGCAAATGAGAGCGTCTTTGGTCCCTCACCACATGCCATCACAGCCATGAGGAAGGCTGCGGCTGACGTCTGGAAGTACGGCGACCCAGAAAACTATGATCTCCGTCAGGCTCTAGCGCAGCATCACGGGATTGACCCCAGTCACATTATGGTTGGCGAAGGGATCGACGGGTTGCTTTCATATTTAGTGCGCCTATTGGTGGAACCTGGTATGCCAATTGTCACATCGGAGGGTGCCTACCCAACATTTAATTTTCACGTATCAGGCTTTGGTGGCGTATTGCATATGGTACCTTATGCAGCAGACCATGAAGACTGTGACGCGCTTATCGCCAAAGCTCATGAAGTTTCGGCAAAAATAGTTTATTTTGCAAATCCAGATAATCCAATGGGTAGTTGGCATAAAGCTGATGTGGTAGACCATTTTATCGATGCGCTGCCTAAAACTACACTGTTGATCTTAGATGAAGCTTACGTAGACCTAGCGCCAGCCGGAACTGCACCCAAGCTGCAACCAGAGACTGAAAATGTGATCCGAATGCGAACATTTTCAAAAGCTTACGGCATGGCTGGCGCAAGGGTCGGTTACGCGATTGGCCCGAAATCATTAATCACTGCTTTTGATAAACTACGTAATCATTTTGGTATGTCGCGTATATCACAAGCGGGGGCCTTAGCGGCACTCGCCGATCAAGACTATTTTAACTTTGTTTTAAAAAAGGTGGAGCACAGTCGTAACCAGATAGCCGAAATTGCGCAAACCAACGGCCTTACTACCTTACCCTCAGCGGCAAATTTTGTTGCTGTTGATTGTGGTCATGATGGAGCCTTCGCCCGGGCTGTGCTGCACCATCTGGTAGAAAACGGCATATTCATCCGCATGCCAGCTATAGCCCCAATGGATAGGTGCATTCGGGTTTCTTGCGGTGACGACACCGCGATGGAAGCTTTTGCACAAGCCCTGCCGCAAGCACTTATAAAAGCAAGGGCTCCCTAGAAATTCTTTCCGGCCAAGGCTCGTGCCGCCGCATCTAAACCGCCTGGTCCATGCGGGATATCCAAAGCAAGCAAGCCAGCTTGGATTGATCCAAGCGTACCCATAATCATCTGGGCATTTACATGACCCATATGACCGATACGGAAAAAACCATCTGCCTTAGGATCTTTAGGTGAGCCCATATTTAGACCAATGCCCAATGTCAGACCTGCCTCATGCTCTGTCCATCTGCGCAATTTTGTCCCATGTGGTGCCCCAATAGATAGCGCCGTCACGGCGCGACTGCGTAAAATTGGGTCGGAAATATTCAGTGTCAGGGGCGTATCCTTTCCCCATGCTGAACACGCGGCCCAAACTGCGCTGGCTAAAATCTCATGGCGCGCCCAAATATGAGGTAACCCTTCTTCGCGGATCATATCCAATGCTTCACGCAGGCCAAGTAAATGCTGGGTCGGTGCCGTTCCACAGAAGTATTGAAAATATAAATCAGGGTCTACCCTCGGATTCCAATCCCAATATGCACTAACCCGTTCCATACAACTGCGAGCATCTCTGGCCCTATCAGAGAAAAATACAAAGGCAATACCGGGGGGGGTCATCAGTCCTTTTTGACAGGCCGAGACCATTATATCGACACCCCAGTCGTCCATTTTAAATTCGTCACAGCCAAGGCTGGCAATGCAGTCCACCATCAAAAGCGCCTTATGACCGCTGTCGTCTATCACGCCACGCAAAGCTACGATGTCATTGCGTACAGAGGTTGAGGTATCCACATGCACGGCCATTACCGCTTTAATCCGCCCGCTTGTATCTGCGCGTAGATAATCGCAGACTTGGTTAAGATCGATAGTGTCTTGGCTGCCAAAATCTATAGTTTCAACATTCACGCCAAGACTGCTAGCCATCTCGCCCCAGCCTATACAGAACCGGCCTGTCGCCAGAACCAAAACAGTATCGCCCGCAGCCAATACATTGGAGACCGCAGCCTCCCAAGCTCCATGGCCGTTTGCTATATAAATCGCAGCATGGGCAGTTGTGCCTGCCACATATTTCAAATCTGGGATCAGACTATGGGTCAACTCGATCAGACCACCTTCATAGATATTTGGGCAAGGTTGATGCATGGCTTGCAGCACCCGATCAGGCATAACTGATGGGCCAGGAATTGCGAGATATTGACGCCCTTGAGAAAGTGACATGATTTATAACCTTTAATTTTATAATACATCGGTATTCACGGTTTGGTGCCAGGTCAACTGGCCTTCCCTTGCAGGGAGCAGGACAAAGCACTAACAGGCATTTATGGATATAAAATTATCATCCACCAAACGAATAAGCCAGCGCAAACTTTTTGTCTGGTTGTGGCAAGATTACCTTCACCGTCATGTTTGGGTTTTGGCCATTATTGTACTTCTTATGATGATTGAAGGGAGTATGGTCGGTGGGCTAGCTTGGATGATGCAGCCTCTCTTTGATAATGTATTTGTTGGTCGTAGTTATTCCCAGCTTTGGGCTGTCGGTGCAATTGTATTTGGACTATTTTTTGCTCGTGGGATTTTATCTGTTGTGCATCGAGTGCTGATGACTAAAATTTCTAAGGAATCCGTGGCGGACCTTCAAAACGATTTGTTAAGTCACCTTTTGAGTTTAGATATGGAGTTTTTTGCCAAACACGCCCCTGGTTACTTAATGGAGCGTGTACAAGGAGATGTGCGGGCCGTAGGTGACATTTGGGCACTAATAGTGCGCGGCGCAGCGCGAGATTTCATCGGCTTACTCTCCTTACTAACAGTCATGCTGTCAATTGATTGGCTCTGGACTTTAGTTGCCCTAATGGGTGCTCCGTTGCTGTTGGGACCTTCGCTAATCGCTACGCGCTACACACGCAAACAAGCCGTAAAAGCGCGCGACGTAGCTGCAAACATGGCTACCCGGTTAAATGAGGCGTTTCACGGTGTAGGTACTATTAAGCTCAACGGCTTAGAACAATATTATACTGACCGCTACCGTGCCCTCACTCAAAGACAAATTCAGGTAGAGGTAAAAACCCTGTTTGGTACTGCCGTAATCCCCTCATTAGTTGATATAATGAGCGGTATAGGATTTGCCGGTGTTATCATTTACGGTGGATACGAAATCATAAGTGGTGAAAAGTCTGTAGGCCAGTTCATGGCATTTTTTAGTGCGCTTGGGTTAGCTTTCGAGCCACTGCGTCGCCTTGCGGGGATCACTGGGCTAATTAATGCTGCAGCAGTGTCGATCCAACGAATGAGCGACATTTTTGACCAAAAACCAAAGTTACTAGGGCCTGAGCTGCCAGAGCCCTTTTCCGCCAAGGGCAGTATTGAATTTCGCAATGTCAGCCTCAATTTTGGGGATATGCAGGTTTTAAACAATATTTCATTCGTTGCTCCCGCTGGCAAAATGACTGCTATAGTTGGTGCATCAGGAGCAGGGAAAACTACAATATTTAACGCCTTGACCCGGCTGTTCGCTCACAATTCTGGAACAATAAAAGTGTCAGGCGTATCAAACGCCAAAATTGATCCCACAGCCTTACGCGCCAAAATCTCAGTAGTATCACAAGACAGCTTGCTATTTGATGAGACCCTCGGCGAAAACATAACCCTTGGCACTATGGATATAGGTCAAAAAAAGCTCAAAGAAGCTATCGCCGCAGCGCACGTCGCCGATTTTTTACCATCACTTACCGACGGCCTGAACACGGACGTCGGGCCTCGAGGGGCAAACCTATCGGGGGGGCAACGTCAACGTGTTGCAATCGCTCGAGCCTTGTTGCGGGACACACCCATTTTGCTGTTGGACGAAGCAACCTCGGCGTTGGATACGAAGTCAGAGGTTTTGGTGCAAACGGCATTGGAAAAACTGTCGCAAAACAGAACCACCTTAGTGATTGCGCATAGGCTGTCTACCATTGTTGCCGCCGATCACATTATAGTAATGGATCAAGGTAAAATAGTTGAGCAAGGTACACATGCAGAACTAATCGCTGCCAGTGGGTATTATTCTGATCTGTGCAGACTTCAGTTTGGCCCATCTGAAGATCGATAGGATTGATCAAGATCTTCTGGTCTGGCACCTGCCAAATAGCGGATGAGTAAAATTAAGTTTTTACAGCCTCTTCGCATCCAACCTTGCTGCTGATATTTTGTGGCATTTGTAAATGCACGGCTGCGCAACCTCTTTGTACCCAGTGCAAGAGACCGGATTAGGGCTACGTCTTCCATTAGGGGTTGCTCTGGGTAGCCACCAGCAATGTCATAATCTTTACGACGCACCAAGAGCCCCTGATCGCCATAAGGAAGGCGCATAGCATCTGTGCGCAGGTTTGCCCAAGCGGCAACCAGCTTGGCAGCTATACCGGGCGCCCGGTATGCTAAGGAGAAACACAAAGGGCCGCCGTGCATCCGATCCTTTACCTCAACGGACCAACCGTCCTGCAAAACAGTATCTGCATGCAGGGCTAGCACCCATTTACCGCGGGAAGCGACAACGCCACGACGCAACTGTCCGCCGCGGGACGCAGGTCCCTCAATAACTTCGGCCCCCCAAGCCGCTGCGATAATATTGGTAGCGTCTTGCGATCCACCGTCTGATACTACAACCTCACAGATCAAACCAGCATCCAAACCTTCCATCAATGACAACAGTGTAGCTGGAAGTGAGCCAGCCGCGTCGAGCGTTGGGATAATAACTGAGATTGGTGCAGACATGTGGCCTCTGGCTTTACCGCAAAAACATACTATACGAGAGAGTGAACCGAAGGAATAGCCCATGGCCCAGCCCGAACATCCGCGCGGTATACTACAACTGACTGGCGCAGACAGGATCAACTTTTTACAAAACTTAGTAACCAACGATGTTTCCCAGCAAGGGTTACATTACACGGCATTACTAACACCTCAGGGAAAATTACTAGCAGATTTTTTCGTTATCGTACGCAAAAGCGATACGTTGATCGATGTGGCCGATAGTTTGCAGCCAAGCCTTTTGTCACGTTTGAGCATGTACAAGCTACGAGCTGAAGTGGATATTGCGCTCATCGAGTGCCCCGTCAACTGTGGTTTGGGATCAATTCCCGCAGAAGCATATCAAGATCCTAGAAACCCAGCCCTTGGATGGAGAGCCTATGGCTCTCAGGACAATAAAATTATTAATTGGCCAGCTATCCGCGTAATGCATATAATTCCAGAAACTGGAATTGAACTAAAAGCAGATCGCTTCATATTAGAAATGGATTTTGAACGCCTGAATGGCGTTGACTTCAAAAAAGGCTGCTATGTAGGGCAAGAAATCGTAGCACGAATGAAGCATAAAACTCTGCTTCGCAAAGGGTTACTCCAAGTGCAGATAGCAGGTGCAACTATGCCTGGCACCACCATAATTGCCAACGAAAAACCTGCCGGTGTGATTTATACTCAGCACGGCGGGCAAGCTTTAGCCTATCTCCGCTTTGACCGCATCACCGATCATATGACTGCAGGCGACGCAGTCATAACCGTTTAAGCGCGTTCGGTGTATTCCATCGAAATTGTGTCCACAATAATCATTTCATCCTGACCTACAAACGGCGGGACCATCACTTTGACCCCGTTATCTAAGACAGCAGGTTTGAATGAGTTTGCTGCAGTTTGGCCCTTCACAACGGGCTCTGTTTCAACAATCATGCAGGTTACTTTTTGTGGTAATGACGCGTGCAGCGCTTCTTCTTCATGGTACTCAATTTGGACAGTCATGCCATCCTGTAAAAACGGGCGCCGATCTCCGAGTAGTTCAGCTGGAAGTTCGATTTGGTCATAAGTTTCCATATCCATAAAAACTAACATTCCATCATTCTCATATAGGAACTGCTGGTCTTTTTGATCTAAGCGAACCTTTTCTACCTTGTCCGCGGATCGAAAGCGTTCGTTCAATTTTGAACCGTTACGGAGATTGCGCATTTCAACCTGAGCAAATGCACCGCCTTTTCCCGGTTTAACATGATCGACTTTGACTGCGCTCCAAAGGCCACCGTTATGTTCGAGAACATTTCCAATACGAATTTCATTTCCGTTGATCTTTGGCATTTTGAAGAGCCTTAAGTAAAAAGTTGAAATTGATATTGGATCGCTTGTATCGAACCAATAAAGGTGCTTCAAGCCTTTAGACACAGAATGCACTCAACTATAGCTATGCGCCTGACGCATAGCAGCCATTCCAAAAGAGACCACCCGAATCAGTTTAGTTGCTCCATAAGGAACAGATCATTCAAGTTAAATAATAAAAATTAAAAGGATGCGAGATGAAAGATTTCGTCGACGGAAATGCCTTTAATAACGAACAGGGCAACCGTGCCCGTAAATTGTTTGCGGCGGTTGTATTAGCTGCATTAGATGATGCGATTGCGGATGACAAAAAATATGGTAATGGCCCTGAGCAGATTGCACGCTGGGCCCGCTCTCGTGATGGTCGTGAGGTTCTATCTTGCGCTGGTATCGATCCCAATGAGCGTGTTGTAACCGGCCTGATGGATTTTGTTGGTAAGGGTATTCGAACCTCTGTAGCCTTAAGCCGTGAAGAGAGCGAACGCCGCCAGCAGGCAGAAGCAGCTTAAATATTTACCTATGAATGAAAATATCAAAAGGCGTCCTTCAGGGCGCTTTTTGCGTTTCATTGAGCGTTAAAAATTCATAACAATAATAAGTCAGCTACTTCAGACTGTTTTAGGATGAGAGGTAACCGCGACTAAAAAATAATGACAGAAGCATTTGTGGTGTTTCTTTAGACAGTAATTCAGTATGCAAATTATAGGGGGAAGGCATAATGACAAAAGC
>JAVLEV010000036.1:0-14738 GCA_031920365.1 Planktomarina sp.
CAATTGAGCTGCTTCCTGCGCGGATACTATGGGCGCATCACAGCCATATTCTTCGGAAAATTTTTCTAAATATCGGGTAAAAAGAGCTAGTATATCCTCACCACGATTGCGCAGCGGTGGTAGCTCAATACGTAATCTTGCCAAGCGGTAATAAAGGTCAGATCGCAGCACATCTTCGCAGGTTTTTCCTTGCTCTTGCAAATTACAAATTGCGACAATGCGAGTCTCAGAGGGATCACCCTGCGCGTTCATAGTTTTTAGCAGTCGAGACTGTACCTGGGGGCTGAGTGCTTCGATATCCTCCAATACTAAAGTACCACCACGTGCCGCTTCCATAACGGGTATCAGATCTTCCTCGCCAGCGGGGCCAAACAACCGCCGCAAAATTGTTTCTTCTTCTTCTCCTGCACAAAAAAACAAAGTAAATTTTTTGCCCGCCCGCGATGAGACGGCATGCAGTGCATGCGCCACAAGAGTTTTACCAGTACCAGTTTCGCCTTGTATCAGTACATGACCGTCTGCCTGCCCCAAGTCTAGGATGTCGTCACGCAGACGCTCCATTACTCCATTGGCCCCAATTAGTTTTTCCATCATGGAGCTGCCAGTGGAAAGCTCACGCCTTAATTGTCTGTTATCAAGCAACAGACGACGGGTTCGCATGGCCTTTTTGGCAAGATCGGTCATCGTATCTGGGTTAAAGGGTTTTTCTAAGAAATCAAAAGCACCAAGGCGCATCGCTTCAACAGCCATCGGTACATCACCATGGCCAGTGATCATGATCACTGGCAAACTACTATCGATACTTTTAACCTTCTTAAGAAATTGCATACCGTCAATACCCGGCATTTTAATATCTGTTATAATAATACCCGGATATTCTGCACTAATTACTTTGAGAGCATCACCAGCAGTCGCAAATGTCTCAGTCTCAAAACCCGATAGTGTCAGCCATTGGCTGATAGACTGTCGCATGTCTTGCTCATCATCTACAATTGCGACTTTTATTCCTTGCGCCATTTTTAAACCTCACTGTTTCTATTTCTTAAAATAGGGAGAGTAACCTCAAAAACTGCTCCAGATTCGTCGCTATTACGAGCCACAAGACGACCGCCCAGATCAGTAACGATGCCAGATGAAATTGCTAATCCGAGTCCCACGCCATCGCCGGGCTTTTTAGTAGTAAAAAATGGCTCAAAAAGATTTTCAAGATCATATATACCTTCACCATTGTCCCTTACGGTCAGAGTGGCAGTTTCACCACCCAATAAAAAAAGCTCGATTTCTGGCGCTGCCACCGTAGATGTAGCGTCCAGTGCGTTACGCAGCAAATTCACCACAACTTGCTCAAAACGCAGCTGGTCACCAAGTATCATAACTGGGCAGCTAGGAATCGTTTTAGATAGAGAAACTTTTCTTGACTTTAACTGGGGTTCCATGATGGCCAACGCACCGTTCAACGCGATGCGAACATCCACTGGTACCAATTCGTCACCACCTTTACGGGCATAAGATTTCAATTGCCGCGTAATTGCACTCATCCGACCGATAAGGTCATCAATTCTTTGAAACGAACTCAAGGCTTCATCCAACCGCTTGCGTTGCATCAAAAGCTTGGCCCCCGCCAAGTAGGTTTTCATCGCAGCTAAAGGTTGGTTCAATTCATGGCTCACTGCCGCCGACATTTCCCCCAAAGCAGCCAATTTAGAGGATTGCGCCAGCGTTTGCTCGGCCACTTGTAAATTTTTTTCAACCTTTTGCCGTTCCGAAATCTCGCGTTGTAGGCGAATGTTTAGCTGTCGTAAATCATCCGATTCCTGTTGAAAGAAAAGAGCCCTAGTAAGAGTTTGACGCGATAGTTGATATAATGCAAAGGCGCTAAATATGGCAAAGCCCATAATTTCTAATGCCAATACCGCATTCACCCTTTGCCTTATAACACCGTAGGTAGTGAACAGAACCATATTCCAACCTCGAAATGGGACACGTAGTTCTTGGCGCATTACCGCCTTGCCTTTCACATAAGCATCTGTGGGCAAGGCACTCCACTCTTGCGTTGCTTGAATTGCTCGCTCAATAGCACTCGAAGCTGAGCGGCGCATAAGTGCTTCATCTTCCAGTGACCCAACCCATGTTTTTTCTGTAGCTAGTAAAATCAGGCCCTGCGGTGACGATACTATTACGGCATCCGAAATACCCGCCCAGGCTGATTGGAACTTGCGCAAATCCACTTCAACTACAATCACCCCAAGCAGCTTATTATTAACGGTGACCTGGCGTGAATAGGCAAAATCAAATTGGCCAATATCCTGCTTATAGGTGGTGAAAACAGTATGACTGGCGCGTACCGCTCCTACAAAATGCGATAGATTACGGTGATTTTCACCTAAACGGTTACGGTCTGTCGCACCAACAACTCGGCCAGCAGAATCTAGTAGCAAGATTGCTGCGGCACCAATTTCTTCGACAAACGATAACAGTCGTTGGCTGGTACGTTGATAATCTTTAGAGCTCAATGCGCCGACCAGCTCAGCGTCACTTGCCAAAAGTCTTGGTACAATAGAGTTTCGCTGCAACTCGCTCACCATATTACCCGAATACAAAGCAAGTCTTAATTGAGCGCTTTGCAGAGTGGATTGAGTGAACCGCGCTGTTAGTAGTTGATTGGTAACATAGACCGTGCCCACTGCCAGCAGACAAATAGTTAGCAATGCAGCCCTAACCCTCCAAGACAGGTTGGTTAAACGTGGCGCTAGCATATTAGGATGGTCACTTACTTGTCGCATGATGCAGAGTACGGTGCCTGTCTGCCCCGTACAAGCATCGGCTGCCTATCCAAAGATAGTTTTAGCGACCAACGCGCGGAAAAGCGCCTGTCCATCAGCAGATCCCATCAGCGCTTCTACTGCCCTTTCAGGGTGTGGCATCATCCCCAGAACTCGACGGTTTGAAGACAATACACCAGCAATAGCATCAACAGATCCATTAGGGTTTTCGCTATAGCGAAATGCCACTCGGTCTTCACCAAGCAACACAGAAAGCTCTGAATCCGTAGCAAAGTAATTTCCGTCATGATGCGCAATAGGCACCTGAATTTCAGCGCCTGCACCATACCCAGATGTAAATACGCTATCCTGAGTTTCCACGGTTAAACTGACAGTTTTACAAAGAAATTTTAAACCAGAATTTTGCATCAATGTGCCAGGAATAAGGCCAGATTCTGTAAGCACTTGAAAGCCGTTACAAACCCCCAATACGTAGCCACCCCGATTGGCGTGATCGACTACAGCGCGGCAAATTGGGGATTGAGCTGCAATGGCACCGCATCGCAAATAATCACCAAAAGAAAACCCTCCCGGAATAGCTACCAAATCTAAGTCTTCGGGCAACTCGGCATCTTTGTGCCAAACTCTAGACACTTCAGCTCCACTTTCATGCAGTGCTACCAACATGTCACGGTCACAATTGGATCCCGGGAAAACAATAACCGCAGCGCGCATTACAGAACTTCCACAGTATAGCTTTCGATAACAGCATTTACCAAAAGGCGCCTACACATCTCGTCAATTTCTGATTCTAGTGTCCCATCAGCGAGATTAAGTTCGATCACCTTACCTTGGCGCACGCTATTAACCCCAGAAAAACCCAAACTACCGAGTGCAGAATTAATTGCCTCACCTTGTGGGTCAAGAACACCGCTCTTAAGCATTACCTTGACAATAGCTTTCATAATTTTGTCCTCAGGGTCATTTAATCAAAGTTGGCTTAGTGATGGGAGTTGGGTTTTCAGGCAGAATCCCGAGCCTACGTGCCACTTCAGCGTAAGCATCCGTTAGACTGCCAAGATCACGCCGAAATACATCTTTATCTAGCTTTTCACCAGTTTTGAGATCCCACAAACGACAGCTATCAGGGCTGATTTCATCAGCTATAATCAACCGTTGATAATCACCCTCAAACACTCGACCAATTTCGATTTTAAAATCAGCCACACGGATGCCAACGCCATACATAACTCCAGACATAAAATCATTCACTCGCAGCGCTAAAGCAAGCATGTCATCCAAGTCTTGTTGGCTAGCCCAGTTGAAAGCAATTATATGCTCCTCAGAAACCAATGGATCACCTAGTGAATCGTCTTTAAGGCAAAACTCAACAATTGGACGCGGCAGGGCAGTCCCCTCTTCAATACCCAATCTCTTAGACATAGATCCCGCTGCGTAATTGCGTACGATTATTTCCAGCGGTACAATATCTACTGACTTGATCAACTGCTCACGCATATTTAGCCTTTTTATAAAATGGGTTGGAACACCCAAAGTATTTAGGCCAGTCATAAAAAATTCAGAAAGGCGGTTATTCAGTACGCCTTTCCCCTCAATCACATCTTTTTTTTCAGCATTAAATGCAGTTGCATCATCTTTGAAGTACTGCACCAATGTCCCAGGCTCTGGGCCCTCATATAGAATTTTAGCCTTACCTTCATAAACCAGCTTTCGACGTGCCATGCGACCCTCCGTATTTGTCTGCGTCATATGACAACAAAACGAGGTGGGCAAGCGTGCAACGCCATCAGGGTTAATCTACTCCAGAGACCTACTCAAAGAATAGGAAAAAATGTCAGATTAAAATAAAACTCCTGGACTCTTCAGTTTTATTTTCTGTCATTTTAATAATTTATCTTAAAGCTGTGTATGAATTGTAAATATTCTCAAAAAATTCATAATTTTTATGATAAAAACGAATTTTTTAATAACTTTACAATATGCTAAGTAATATTGACGAGGCAATTATACGGTGGCAATATGAACACTACATTCTCTAATCCCCTTCAAACAATGATAGCAAACCGAAATTGGATTTTGGCTGACGGTGCTACCGGGACCAACTTATTCAATATGGGGTTGTCTTCAGGTGATGCGCCTGAGCTCTGGAACATTACCAACTCAAAAAAGGTTAAAGCTTTGTACAAAGGAAGTGCTGATGCAGGATCAGACCTCTTTTTAACTAATTCCTTTGGTGGAAATAGATCCCGCCTAAAATTGCATGCTGCAGAAAATCGCGCTTCAGAACTATCGCGTATTTCAGCTGAAATTGGTCGTGAGGTGGCTGATACTTCAGGTCGTCAAGTAATAGTTGCGGGTTCTGTTGGACCTACAGGAGAAATTATGGAGCCTATGGGCCACCTCTCCTATTCGATAGCTGTCGAAATCTTTCATGAGCAAGCAGAAGGGTTAAAGGAGGGCGGCGCAGATGTGGCATGGCTAGAGACTATATCCTCGGCAGATGAATACCGCGCGGCAGCCGAAGCTTTTGCATTAGCCGACATTCATTGGGTGGGCACAATGAGCTTTGATACTGCAGGCAGAACGATGATGGGACTAACAGCACCTGACATGGTTCAGTTACTAGCAAAAATCCCAAATAAACCGATCGCCTTTGGAGCAAACTGTGGTGTCGGAGCCTCTGATTTACTGCGTACTGTATTGGGGTTTTCAGCAACCTGTACCAAGGTGCCAATTGTAGCCAAAGGCAATGCAGGCATTCCAAAATATCATGATGGCCACATCCATTATGACGGCACACCTGAGTTGATGGCTAATTATGCCACTTTGGCCCGAGATTGCGGCGCTACTATCGTTGGTGGTTGCTGTGGAACGACCCCAGACCATTTGCGCGCAATGCGAGCAGCTCTGGAAATACATGTCCCTCAAGAGCGACCTTCACTTGAAAAAATTAAAAAAGTTTTAGGCACTTTTTCATCCGAAAGTGACGGTACCGATGGTAATGCCCCAACCCGTAATCGGCAAAATAAGCGCCGGCAGACTACTTAGCATCGGCACAAAATAGAACGATTAAGGTTTTACCAAATGTATAAAATTTTTCGCCGGACCAGATAGAAATGCTAAATGCTTACAAGCCATATGCAAAAAAGTCGGTTGCGATGAACTTGTTGTCGCAATCGGTTAAGACCCAAACTCAGGCCATCCCTCATACGGAATGTGAAAAACAGTTAAAAGGCGTTTGCGTATGTCATACCAAGAAGACGATATCATCCTCTCAGAACTAAACGACGAAGATCTCGTCGCGCAGATGTTTGATGACCTCTATGATGGTTTAAAAGAAGAAATTGAAGAGGGTGTCAATTTGCTTCTAGGACGAGATTGGACCCCTTACCGGGTTTTGACCGAAGCATTGGTTGGTGGTATGACCATAGTCGGAAATGACTTTCGTGATGGAATCTTGTTTGTACCAGAGGTCTTGTTAGCCGCTAATGCGATGAAAGGCGGAATGGCTATTCTAAAACCATTGCTTATCGCCACGGGTGCCCCGCGCGTAGGCAAGATGGTAATTGGAACTGTTAAGGGTGATATTCACGATATTGGAAAAAACTTAGTTGGCATGATGATGGAAGGTGCTGGTTTTGAAGTTGTGGATCTTGGCATAAACAACTCAGTTGAGGCTTACCTTGAAGCTATTGAAAAGGAAGAGCCAGATATTCTTGGGATGTCCGCTTTGTTAACAACAACAATGCCATATATGAAGGTTGTTATTGACACGCTAATAGAAAAAGGGATGCGAGATGATTATACAGTTTTAGTGGGCGGTGCCCCTCTGAATGAAGAATTTGGTAAAGCCATCGGTGCAGATGCATATTGCCGCGATGCCGCGGTGGCCGTGGAAACCGCAAAAGAGTTTATGGCGCGTAAACACAACAGTATGGCCGCAAACGCTTAAGTCAGGCCAAAAATGATTTAGCGCGCTTCCGACCATTATTATGAGGTCGTGATTGTAACTGCTAAGATATACCAACCTTTGAGGAAGTGCTTATGGCACATCATAAACGAACAACGCTATGCTGAAGTAGTAGAGTTGAGAAAATATGGCTGGGTCTGCTGATTGCCTACAACGGTTTGGCACGCAACTACAGGCGCTGATTAAAATCAATAGCTAGACTCATATGAATTTTCAGTGCCTACTTGGGACTTACCATAATGAACCGAATAAAATAAGTTAATCCGTTAAAGTCGTTATTGAAAAGTTCAGTACCAATAAGATAAAATCTTCTTTACATATGCAGATTTCGATACCGGTGACCAGCTACAACAGCTGTGCAGTAAAATGGGGGTAGCGATCATCTGTGGTCCGCATTGCTATAGTTTTTATGAGAGCCACACGAATTTTGAAGCGTATGGGTAGCTTACTTGCTTTTATATAGCTGATTTTTTGGTGTTCCAGTTTAATTTTTTTCTGGCGGCACATGGGCTGCGATCGACACCCACAACTTTTAAAAATATATTTAGGCAATTACACAACGTTGGTATACCACGCTCAAACCTAAGACGTAGCAATTGATGCTAGAGCTCAATACTGTGCGCGACGAATTAAACTGCCTGTGAATAGGGTTTCTAAGCTATAAGGATTTGTTTGGTGCGCTGACCGTACTGACACAAACTACTCTTAAACCAATTCAGCCGTTTCGACAATTCGCGCAACCATAGCACGCAGACCATTTGAGCGCTGTGAAGAAAGATGTTCGTTCAATCCTAAACGGCCAAGTTCAGAGACCACATCAACTTTACCTATTTCAGAAATTTGCAGACCAGAATATAAGGTAATCAACACTGCTATAAGTCCACGCACTATGATTGCATCGCTCTCCCCGATAAACGTCAGAAGCCCATCCTCGACTGTGATATGCAGCCAAACTTGTGATGCACAGCCATCCACTTTGGTGGCGGATACTTTAAGTGCTTTGGGCATGTCAGGCAAAGCTTTACCTAAATCGATCACATGCCGGTAGCGATCTTCCCAATCATCCAAAAACTCAAATGTATCAACTAGATCTTCAAACCCACCTTGTGCCATGTAACTCTCCCATCTCGTATTCAAATAGTTCAAAATTAAATGAGTTCCAGAACTAAAGCATCATGTTCTTAAATTTCGAATAACTTGACCTTATTGCCCTTAACAGCCAGACCGACCTTGCCTTCACAGAGACGCAAAGCATCAGACCCAAACACATCCATGCGCCACCCCTTTAAAGATGGTAAATCGCGCTGACCTGCGGCCAATGCATCCAATTCAGAGGTATTAGCAATCATCTTTTGGGCAACATCAGATCGTTCAGATTTAGCTTTCAACAACACACGCAGCAGATCGGCCAAAGCCGGATTAACCTGCAACTTATCGTTTGCTTTTGGCAATTTTGGAAAGGATTCCGGATCCATCGAGTTCACGGTTTTGATCGCGTTCATAATTCCGTCAGCGATTTCACCCTTGCGCGCTTCGCGCAACAAAAGACGCGATTTACTCAAATCTTCATGAGTGATCGGCTTGGTTGAGGCCAGTTCGACCATTGCATCGTCTTTATATACTCGGTTTCGCGGTATATTGCGGGTTTGCGCATGGATTTCCCGAAAGGCTGCCAATTCGCGCACATAAGCCAAAAACTTGTTCGAACTTGTGCGTGTTTTGATACGACGCCAAGCCTCGTACGGCATCACATCATATATGGTTGGGTCTGTGAGGGATTGGGTTTCTTCTATAACCCAAGCTGCGCGGTCAGTTCGCTCCAGCTCAGCCTTTAAGAACAAATAAACACCGCGTAGATGAGTAACATCTTCTATCGCGTACGTCTTTTGCGCATCTGTGAGCGGCCGCCGTGACCAATCGGTGAAGCGTGATGACTTATCGACCTGCTCTTTTACAATTTTACGAACCAATGTCTCATAGCCAACCTGCTCACCAAATCCGCAAACCATGGCGGCTACTTGCGTGTCAAATAGTGGGGTTGGAAAAATCTTAGCATCGTTCCAAAAAATTTCCAAATCTTGACGAGCGGCATGAAAAACCTTAACGACTGATGTATCGCGAAAGAGGCGATAAAGAGGTTCAAGCGACATCTTTGGTGATAATGGATCCACCAAAACTGCATCCTCTATACTGTTGCCAGGCACTGCTATTTGAAGCAAACAAAGTTTGGAATAATAAGTCCGCTCGCGCAAAAACTCTGTGTCAATCGTCACAAAATCGTGCATTTGCGCCATACTGCAAAATGCATCTAGCTCAGCTTCAGTAGTAATAGTTTTCATAGGTGTTCCGGCCGTTTGATTATAATTTTGGTAATACTATGGCGAAACATAGTGAAAAGAAAGCAGCGTATTTTATGGTAAGGGCTAGGATGGCAAAAGAGACAGAAATTCACGCAAAACTTTAGGATATAAATAATGTTCCTGAACCAAGATCCGGGCTGCAAGACTGCCTGCTGTGTCATCTGACAGGATTGGAACCCTGCTTTGCCCAAGAATTAGACCTGCGTCCAGATCAGGAACGACCTGGTGCACGCTACAGCCAGCCTCATGATCGCCAGCATCTATAGCCCGCTGATATGTATTTAAACCTTGATACTTTGGCAATAATGAAGGGTGTATGTTCAGCATGCGACCTTTCCAGGCGTCCACAAACTCCCCACCCAAGATACGCATGAACCCAGCCAAACACACAACATCAATTTCATAGTCTATTAAGATATCTTGCAGTACGGATTCAAAGGCCGCGCGGTCACCTTGATAAAACTTATGGTCAACAATCTCGGTTTTAATCCCCATGGCGTTAGCCTGAACTAAACCCCTAGCACCTGGCCTGTTGGACACAACCAAACGCGCCGTACCAGGATGGTAATGCGCCATATCCTCAAGTAATTTCAACATATTGCTGCCACCACCAGAAATAAGAATAGCAACGTTTAAAATGGTAGCTTTCCAGAATAGTGGACGCCATGCCCCTTGGTAACTTCACCTATACGAACTGGGGCCATAGCATACGCTAAAAGTTCTGACTCAATTGCAGAAGCCTGAGTAGGTTCAACTGCTAAAATCATACCAATGCCACAGTTAAAGGTCTTTAGCATCTCATCCTGAGAAATACTGCCAGCCTCTGACAACCAAGCCATAATTGGCAAATTCGGAATAGTTGAAAGATCAACAGCCGCCCCTAGGTCGGCAGGTAAAACTCTCGGAAGATTTTCAGTCAATCCGCCACCAGTTATGTGAGCCATCGCATGGACACCACCCATTTTGAGTGCGGCCAAACAAGCGCTGACATAAATTGTGGTTGGGGTCAAAAGTGCAGACCCGAGTGTTATCCCACCAAAAGGTGCAGGGCTGTCCCAACTTAGGCCTTTGGTAGCAACAATTCTGCGTACTAGAGAGAAACCATTTGAATGCACACCACTGGCAGGCAATCCGATAAGAACATCGCCTAGGAATACGCCAGACGGCAAATGCGTACCACGCTCCATAGCACCTACAGCAAACCCAGCTAAATCAAAATCGTCCTTGGCATACATGCCGGGCATCTCAGCGGTCTCGCCTCCAATTAACGCGCAGCCTGACATTCGACATCCATCAGCAATACCTTCGATTACCTGCGCTGCCTGGCTCACATCCAACTTACCAGTTGCAAAATAATCCAAAAAAAACAGGGGTTCTGCGCCCTGACAAATTAAATCATTAACGCACATAGCCACAAGATCAATACCCACAGTAGACACGTCACCGGTATCAATCGCCAAGCGCAGTTTCGTTCCCACACCATCAGTTGCCCCAACAAGAATTGGATCCTGGTAGCCGGCTGCCTTGGGGTCAAACATCGCACCAAAACCACCCAGGCCCGACATAGAGCCCGAGCGTTGAGTTGACTTGCTGGCCGGTTTTATCATTTCGACCAATTTGTTACCGGCATCAATATCAACACCAGTCTGCGCATAGGTTAAACCTTGACTCATTTGAACACCAATATTGCAATTTTTTTTAACGCGATATCAGGCTCTAGTAAAAGTGTCCATTAAGCCTGCTTGACGCCTGAGAATTCTCTGTTAATCAGTGTTAAGGGGGCCCGTAGCTCAGCTGGTTAGAGCAGTCCGCTCATAACGGATTGGTCAGAGGTTCAAGTCCTCTCGGGCCTACCAGTCATTTTTTATTATCAATTTTATAAATAAGGGGACTGGTAGGGCTACTTTTTTTATTATTAGTTTTTTAGCTAAAATTACACACATTCCAGGAATTAATTTCCTGTTCCGTTAGGGCTTGCCACAAAAATAAAACAGGTCAAAAAGTGAATACTATATTCACCATATTAGTGATTTTACTAAACCATTAACTATTAATATCTAATAACTATCCCACCATAGATTAGTCAAAGATTTCATTCCTGAGCGTTTTCCCCCTATCAGAAACTTATAGTGGCAATTTTATTATAGCGGATAACCCTCCCAACTCATCACAAGAGCCCAAAACAAGTACACCCCCATGGGAGCGAGCCACATCTGCCGCAATGGCAAGGCCAAGGCCCACACCACTCCCTAGGTTTTGCCCCCGCGACGATTCAAGCCGCACAAAGGGCTTTAACGCCTGATCACGCTGATCTTTAGGAATGCCAGGGCCATTGTCCGATATACAAATACTAATTTCGCTAACCGAAAAATAGATTAGAATTTGTACACAATCCCCATAACGCCTAGCATTAACCAATAAGTTTTCAACCGCACGTTCAATCGGAATACGGCGGAGGGTAATCGGGCGCGGTACACCTTTAACTTTCACTTTTGCTGAGGGTTCATATTGCTTACCCATGTCTGAAACCAACGTCAGTAGATCGACATCCACCACGGGGTCTGCATTCGAATCGCGGGCGTAGTTTAAAAATGAGTCAACCATCAGCCGCATCGAATCCACGTCTTTCTTGAGGCCCTGTACCTCAGGCCCATCTAGTAATTCCAACCCCAATTGCAACCGCGTAATCGGGGTACGAAGATCGTGGCTGACGCCACTCAACATAACAGTGCGCTGTTCTATTTGACGTTCAATTCTATCACGCATGTCCAAAAAAGCTTGTCCTGCCGCCCGCACTTCAATTGCTCCTCCAGGACTCAAGTCTACGCTGTGCCCACGCCCAAAGGCCGCAGAGGCCAGCGAAAGACGCTTGATAGGACGCAGCTGATTCCGCAGAAACATAAATGCAATTATCGTCATAAAAATTCCAGTAGATACCATTAAAACAAGTACCTGGTGCGGGTTAGACGCCGAAACACGATAACGGCGAAACACAATCTGAACAGGGCCTTTAGCGCTAGCCAAGCCAATAGTTACGCGATCTAAATCGGATAAGTCGACATCACGTACGCGCTTCAATTTATCAAACAGTAACGGGGTTATCATGCGTCCTGAAATATCGTAAAATACTGGGACGTTGTCACTAAGTTTACCGTCCCATCGGGTCAAATGTAAATTTAGAGATTTTGCTGTGGTCCTGGCAACATCCTGAACTGGACGATACTTTATTTCATCAAGAACCATTTTAATCTCAAATAAAAGATTGTTGGTCATTTGAACCGTGACATCTTCAAAATGCCGCTGCACAAAGACCACAGCAACAGCCAACTGCAGCGTAAGCATAGGCAAAAGCAAAATAGCTGCCGCGCGGCCATAGAGTGTCCGGGGTACAAGTTTTTTTATATAAGTACCTATCATGAGGTTACTATACTAGGTTGAGGGCAGAGAATAAATGGTTGAACAAATTACTCCTTCAATACGCCGAATAGTTGCCCCTAACCCCTCTCCAATGACCTTTACCGGTACGAATACTTATCTATTAGGGACCACGGAGATCGCAGTAGTTGATCCAGGGCCAGATTACTGTTGCCATCTGAATGCAATCATGGAGGCAATTACACCCGGGACGCATATTACCAAAATCTTAGTAACACATTCTCATATGGATCATTCACCGTTAGCAAGAGTTCTTAGCCAGCGCTGTGGCGCAAAAGTATATGCCTATGGAGATAGTTTTAGCGGGCGCAGTGATTATATGTCGAGGCTTGCCCAATCAGAAACAATAGGAGGCGGTGAAGGCGTAGATGAGGCCTTTAAACCAGATATCACATTGCAAGATGGAGCTAAGTTACAACATGATGAATTATGTATCACAGCTCTTTGGACACCTGGGCATTTTAGTAACCACATGGCTTTTGCATACGGTAATTATCTTTTTTGTGGTGACCACGTAATGAAATGGGCCAGCACTATGATCTCGCCACCTGATGGAGATCTCCTTGCCTTTAGGCACAGCTGTACCCACCTCTTAACAAGACCAGAGACATTCTACTTGCCAGGCCATGGCGATACTATTGAGGACGGACCATCTCGACTGCGTTGGCTTCTATCACATCGTGAACACCGTGAAACCCAAGTATTAGCCGCCCTAAAACAACAACCGGACACAGCGCAAGGCCTAACAAAGAGAATTTATTCAGATATTGATCCTCTATTAATCCCTGCCGCAACCAGAAACGTTTTGGCTCATCTGATCGATCTTAACGTCCGTAATGTTGTATCAGCCCATGGGATAATAGATCTTCATACGAAATATTCTTTACTCTAAGCTTATTTTAGACTTTTTAGACTGGACCTCCCAAATGCTCCAAGCTATAGCCGCATTCAGTGGTCCGGCGTAGCTCAGCGGTAGAGCAGTTGACTGTTAATCAATTGGTCGTAGGTTCGATCCCTACCGCCGGAGCCAATATATTGATTAATAACGATAATAGTGTTTTTGTGATCACATAATGGCATAGCATATGGGCCAGTGGCACGGTGCCATGCGCGCCATTTTTAGTGCTGTACGAGCCACACATCTTTGTAAAAACACCGACTGACTCATTAAACAAAAAAGTTGATGAAGAACAACAGGCGAAAAACTACCAGTCAGGTCGTTGGGGGGAAGCTGGTTACCAAATTCCATACAAAGCAGAGAACCCAAATGACCCTCTGGTGGCACAATATGCAATTGTATCAGGCGAAACCAAGGTTACATCCCATGCCACTTGGGCAGATGCTACCGAACTATATATTAAGACTAACAAGAGAGCCAAAATACGTCTGCCAGATGTAGAAGCCAAGTGGGAGTGCAAGACCAGAGGACTGCTTAGACGCTTTGAGAAGGCAGTAGATGGTCGCAACACAAGATTGCAGGATCTTGATAGGCAGATGGTGTCAGACTGGCTGTGGGCAACATATCCCAAAGCTGGGATACGCAACCGCAACAACAACACCCTAAGCGCAGTAGTGAACTGCTGGAACCGAGAAAAGAAGGGTCAGTCGGTCTTCAATCCATTCTCTGGCCTATCCAATAAAAAGCGAGAAAAAGATGAGCGTGAAAAACGCCGCTCCTTCAAGCCCAAGGAGTTAGACAAATATTTAAGTAATATAATCAATATTAAAGGCGTAGAAGTTAAACTCGTTGGGTTACTTATGATCTACAGCGGCTGTAGAATAAGTGAACCAGCAGGATTACAGTTTAAAGACCTGCGGATGGATAACAATATTCCCCATGTCGTGTACCGTACAAATTCAATCAGACGGATGGAGAAGAGTGATTTAGAACGCGCTGTTCCCCTGTTAACACCCGTGGTGTATGCATTTCAGTTTTACGAAATACCAAACAAAGCAAATGCCCCCTTATTTCCGAGACACTACCGCAAGAAAGGTCACCAAAACGCCTCAGCAGCCCTCAGAAACATCGTTAACAATGTTAAGGTAATATCAGAAAGAGCAATCGCCCCCTACTCAGCAAGGCATACGTTGAGAGACAGAAGTACAGCAGCAAGAGTAGATTTGGCTAGAGCAGAATATATCATGGGACACATTTCTGACGGTAGTTCCAAAATACACAAAGAATATGGG
>JAVLEV010000037.1:0-8688 GCA_031920365.1 Planktomarina sp.
ATTTACACCTTGCGATATGAAAGCGTCCCGCACATCTTCCCGGGGCAAATACGTATCTAGAACCAGACCGACAGGTTGTCTGGTGGGCATATCCTTCATTGAATGAACTGCGATATCTATCCGCCCGTCTAAAAGCTGGTCTTCAATTTCCTTCGTAAACAGCCCCTTGCCCCCCACTAGCCGCAAAGGCCTATCTTGGATGCGATCTCCAGAGGTTTGGATGACTACCACGTTAAACGCCTCTTCCGGCCAATCCCATGTTTTCATAAGTAGCGCACGTGTTTCAAATGCCTGTGCCATCGCAAGTGGAGAACCGCGAGTGCCAATCTTAAGCGGCGAAGAGGGAACAGTATTTCTCATAAAGCTGCTTTACTGCGGCAAGACGCAGTTTTCAATAGATGCTCACTTGACATATCGACGCCCACTTGGGATCGAGCGTCCATGAAACAGATCAAACCAATCCTGCGCGCCCTTAATGGTGAAACTCTACCAACACCACCAATCTGGATGATGCGCCAAGCGGGCCGCTACCTGCCAGAATATCGAGCGACCCGAGCAAAAGCCGGTGACTTCCTGTCACTTTGCTACAACTCAGATTTAGCGACAGAGGTCACCCTACAGCCAATACGCCGGTATGGTTTTGACGCAAGCATTCTGTTTGCAGATATTTTACTTCTACCACAGGCGCTTGGCGCTGACCTATGGTTTGTCACTGGCGAAGGACCACGTCTTTCTACCATTACAGATGCCGCCAGCTTTACTAAGCTAAAAGGCAAAGATGATATCCATGACCATCTAGCACCAATTTATCAAACTGTAAGAAACCTAGCGCAATCCTTACCGGAACAGACTACTTTGATTGGGTTTGCAGGCGCGCCCTGGACCGTTGCTACGTACATGATAGCAGGCAAGGGCACACCAGATCAAGCTCCCGCTCATCTTTTGAAATCTATCAACCTACCAGTTTTTGACGCTTTAATTGATCTAATCACCGAAACCACTATTGAATACCTTTCCCAACAAATTCTAGCAGGAGCTGAAGTTGTCAAACTGTTTGATAGCTGGGCTGGTTCTTTGCGCGGTGACGATTTTCAAAATTATGCATTGGCCCCAACAAAACGCATAATCTCAGCCCTAAAAAAACGCCACCCACAAACACCAATCATAGTTTTCCCACGTGAAGCCGATAATAAATATATCGGTTTTGCCAAGGCAACAGGTGCCGATTGCGTAGCCATCGATAACTCAGTATCTGCCGAATGGACTGCGGAACATGTACAAGTAGACAGCTGCGTTCAAGGCAACTTAGCCTCGCGGCATATGGTAACAGGTGGACAAGATTTGATCGACGACACCACTTTAATTGTAAAGGCCTTAGCCAATGGGCCACATATTTTTAATTTAGGCCACGGCATCACTCCTGATGCAGACCCCAAAAACGTTCAATTGATGATAGATACTGTGCGCAGCTGCGCCTAGATCCACTTAGCTAAAGGCGGCAGGCTCATCAATACCGCGTCTGGATCATGGCCCGTTTCCAAGCCAAACCGCGTACCACGATCGTAGAGCAGGTTATATTCCGCATAAAGTCCACGGTGGATCAACTGCGTTTCCCGATCTACTGCATCCCAACTTTGCCCCAATCGCGCCTTAACCAAAGGCATGTAGGCCGGCAAAAACGCTCGACCAACATCCTTGGTAAAAGCAAAGTCCTTCTCCCAATCACCCGTGCAGTGATCATCATAAAAAATACCACCTACACCTCTGGCTCGTTTGCGATGTGGCAAATAGAAATAGTTATCCGCCCAAGCTTTATAGCGCGGATACAAACTTGCACCATGGGGTGCACAATGGGCAGCTAAAACACTATGAAACTGTGCGGTATCGTCTGGATATTCGATGCATGGGTTCAGGTCAGATCCACCGCCAAACCACCAAGCCTCTGGGGTCCAAAACATGCGCGTATTCATATGTACCGCTGGACAATGTGGGTTTTGCATATGCGCCACTAGCGAGATACCAGATGCCCAAAACCTAGGATCTTCAAGCATGCCTGGTAAACTCTTTCGAGACGCCATCGCCTCTTGAGCCTGATCACCCAATACTCCAAACACAGTAGAAATATTTACCCCTACCTTCTCAAAAACCCGACCATCACGCATCGTACTCATGAGTCCGCCACCCGCATCGAAGCCATCTTCAGAGGCGCGTTGGGTTTCTCTAACCTCAAACTGACCCGGGGGGGTATCACTCACATTTCTCTGTTCAATGGACTCAAAACAAGCAACTATGTTATCACGCAAACTTCGAAACCATATGCTTGCATCAGATTTTTTAGATTTGAAAATATCAGCCATATCAGTCCTATAACTATTAATGAAGGGATGTACTAACAGCATCAATCAAGCTGCGCCCACCATCTACTGTCAAAATTTCACCGGTTACAAAGCCCGAACTGTCAGAGGCCAGGAACTGTACCGCCGCAGCAACCTCTTTAGGGCCGGCAATCCGGCCCTGAGGTGTAGCGATTAAGATCGCCTCACGGTGATCTGGGTTTTCACGCAGGTGATTTTGCAAAGAAGCTGACATAACCGACCCAAACGCCACTGAATTGACCCTCACTCGCTCTGGCGCAAGGCTAACAGCTAATGAACGGGTCATTTGATCCAATGCAGCACAGCTTACAGAGAATGCCATCAATTCAGACTGCGTACGTTGAGATGCAATAGAGGATAGGTTTACGATGGTACCAATGCAAAGTTTATCTGAGTTTTTACCTTGCTTGATCATCCGACGAGCCACTAGTTGTGAAAGCTTTAAACTAGATAATAAATTTTGATCAAGCATAACCGACATGCTTTCATCATCAGGATCTAATGGTGAGGTCTTGATCACTTGTCTCGCGCCATTTACCAAAATGTCCACATGATCAAAAGCATCTAATGTCGCCGAAAGCAGATTAGCTATGGTAAGCTTTTCGCGTAGGTCACCAGCAAAGTAGCGAATATTACCAGTGTCGTTACCAAGAGCACTCACTTCAGCACGCAGACGCGCCTCATCTTTATCTGCGAACATTACATTGGCACCAGCATCGGCAAGATGCCGTGCAATTGCCAAACCAACCCCATTAGCGGCACCGGTTACAATGGCAGTTTTGCCAGCTACAGAAAAAGACATTTGGGCTCCAATGCAGTTAGAATCGTAAGCACTCTAGCGGTTATTTGCGTTTTGGGCGAGATGCATGAAACAGCTTGAACCGACCCGTCCCAGGAAGTTCTACAACTTTTGAAAAACATTGATCTAGAGCGGATTCATAGGGTAGGTGACGGTTGGCCACCAGCCACAAGGAACCTTTAGGTTTCAGGCATCGTTTACCCGCCGCAATGAAGGAACGCCCTAATTCAGGATCTCCTTCTCTAGTGGTGTGAAACGGCGGATTCATGACAACAGCATCATAAGATCCATTCCAGGTAGCAACGTCAGTCCAGTAAAATTCTGCACGGGCATCTTTTACATTTTTCTTAGCACTTTTAAGAGCCAAGAAATCAGCTTCCAAGACATCTAGTTTCGTAATACTATCACGGCTTAGTATACGAGAGCTAAGGTATCCCCAGCCCGCCCCAAAATCGGCTACATCACCAGCCAAATGGCTCGGCAGCGCATCAGCCAGCAGTAAAGATGCTTGGTCCACTGCGCCGGCAGAAAAGACACCAGGCTTGGTTATAAAGCTATCAAAAACCTGATCCAAAGCTTGCAGGCTTGGCAAGTCTGCTTTGGCAAACCAAAATAGCCTGCCATGTCCTTTTGTAACGCTGCCCCGAATGGAAACTAATTTACGGAGCGTCTTATAGTGGCTATCGATACCATCAGTCTTTTGTCCATCCACAACCACTATATCGGCGTGTGCAGCTGCCTGAGCAATCAAATCCGATGTTTGTTGTTTTGAGCGCGTGCAGCAAACAATAGCAAGCGAAAAACTGTGCCTTGGGGGTACAACATCACATGTAAAACCTTGGTTTTTCCATGCAAGGTTTGAAGGAAAAAACGGCTGAACGATGAGGGCATCAGTTAGCCCCGATATATCAAAGCCAACATACGGGTGCAGTATTGCAACTGGACCATCAGGGCGGGATAAACCGGCATCGAACGCAAGCGATAGACGAGACATATCCTATTCTTTTTCCATAGTGCATTGCAACGGGTGTTCATGTCGCTGTGCCATGTCCGATACTTGCGTCACTTTCGTTTCTGCAATTTCACGACTATAGATTCCTGCGACCGCCAAACCTTTTTTATGTACTGTAAGCATCAATTCAAAACTTTCTTGATGTGTAAGTCCAAAGAAGCGTTCAAGAACCATTATCACAAACTCCATGGGAGTATAGTCATCATTGAGGATCATGACCTTGTACAAAGGAGGACGCTTTGTTTTAGGGCGGGTGTCTAGGGCGATGCCAAAATCACCCTCGTCCTCGGGAGTATCCGCAGCCATAGTCCAGTAAGTAGTCACAATATAATCCTTATTTTACCCAGTTTACAATTTAGGGCCTAGCTACTCTATATAAAACTCAGCCGCGTAATGGAAAGGGGAGTCATGGCAAGCAGCATCAAAATTTTGGGGATAGATGTCGATGACACACTTTGGCAAAATGAAGAGTCCTTTCTCCTAACCCAAGATCGCTTTGCCTATCTGCTGACATCATACATGCCACGAGATTACCTGCATTAACATCTTTTGGCTACCGAGCGGCGCAACATTGAGCGGTATGGCTCTGGAATTAATGGCTTTGTACTGTCCATGGTAGAAACTGCGATCAACGTATCACAAGCACATGTCCCAGCACATATAATCCACGACATCCTGAAAATGGGCCGTGATATGCTAAATCACCCTATACATCTGTTACCTGGGGTCGCCGAAAGTCTACCCCAACTGGCCGAAACCTAATGATTAATTCCTATTACTAAGGGAGACCTTTTTCACCAAGAGAATAAACTTGCGAATTCGAATTTAGGCGATTTTTTTAAAGATGTACATATTGTTGGTGAAAAGCGGACTGCCACATACAGAAGAATTTTTAGCGATGATGTGAACGCCGCTGCCATCGTCGGCAATTTAATAAAATCAGACATAGTGCCTGCACTCGAAGCAGGTGCCACGGCAATCCAGGTACCGGCTCGCTACGAATGGGACATGAACAAAGAGGGTGAGCCCACATTAAATCCGAGGTTTTTTAAAGTTTTAGGATTCAAATATGTTCAATAGCTCCTCACCAAAATATGACTAAAATAGGGCAAAGTAAATATCATAAACAAGATATGGTAGACTCTTTCAGATGTGGCACTAAATAAGCTAAAGCAATGACGTACAATAGTCATATTTTAGCTATTTTTTAGCTGATTCGGATGTGCTAGAATCACTCTATAGTTGCCTTGGAGAAGTCCGGGCAAAATTTAAAGTGAGGCAGTGCGCGTGAGAACCCAACTTTATATATATGTGGTATCTGCCTTGTTCGCAGCCCTAATAGGCCCTGGGTCTGCAGTTAATTCTGCGCCTTACGCTGCTGTAGTTATGGATGCGCGGACTGGTGAAATTTACCACTCTAGAAATGCTGATACCCGTTTACACCCTGCGTCTCTAACTAAGATGATGACACTTTATGTAGCTTTTCAAGCCATTCACCAAAATGAAATTTCTTTAGATAGTTACGTGAAGGTATCTGCCAACGCCGCTTCAGAACCGCCATCAAAACTAGGGCTTAGAAGAGGTCAAAAAATTAAGTTGCGTTATCTAATTCGCGCAGCTTCCGTCAAATCTGCCAACGACGCCGCCACAGCTATTGGCGAAGCCATCTCTGGGTCAGAGGCGAAATTCACTAAGCGCATGACACGTACTGCACGCGCAATGGGAATGAAGCGCACCACATTCAAAAATGCTCACGGTCTGACCCAGTCAGGCCACCTGTCAACCGCACGCGACATGTCGATCTTGGGCCGTCATATGATCTATGACTATCCAGAATATTACAATTTATTCTCGCGGCGAAGCACCGATGCTAAAATACGCAAGGTAAACAATACTAACCGGCGCTTTCTTGCCGCCTATAGAGGCGCTGACGGCATCAAAACTGGTTATACTCGCGCCGCAGGTTTCAACCTTGTCGCCTCAGCAGAACGCGGCAGCGAACGCATAATCGCAACAATGTTTGGAGGTTCCTCCACTGCTGCGCGCAATGCTCGAGTAGCCAAGCTACTGGATATGGGATTCAAGCGCGCGCCTTCAACTGCCAAACTTCACAAACCTAATTTGCCTTCTTACAACAAAAACCAAGACGAGCATAAAGGCAAAACCGCTAGAGTAGTGACAGCAGTAAAGCAGTCTAAACGCCCAAAAATGCGGCCGTTTGGAAATTCAATATTATCAATCGAATTGCTACAGGCCTCCAACACAGAAGCAAAAAATCAATCTAAAGATATTCTCGCGGCACTCAAAGCAGTCACATCTGGAACCGTGGTGGTGCAGGTCTCTGAGCGTACATTTGAGTCAAAAGTGAGTAACATACCTCCACGAGCACGCCCATCACAGCTATCCTTTGTGGCTGCACCGGTAGCTGAACAGCAGACTGAAACCGTTTTACGCAGATCAAAATCCGGCAGCAGAACTTGGGCGATTAACGTTGGAAAGTTTCATTCACGCTATCAAGCTGAGCGAATGCTGTTACGAATGGCATTGGCAGAAATGAGTACGCTAGACGGAGCCGATCGTACGGTCAAAGCCCGCGCCACCGGATACGATGCCATGTTTACAGGCCTCACCCAAGATAGCGCTGACCTAGCTTGCCGTAGGTTACACGCCCAACAACTATCCTGCTTTATAGTTGCACCGAGTTAATAGATGGGCTTGCTCTTTTTTCCAAGGCGCGACAATAAGTTCGCATGATAAACTTTGCGTTCAAAATACATACACCAAGCCTCGAAATTTCAGGTAGTGACCAGCGCTTTCCAGTACGGCGCATATTTTGCGTGGGACGAAACTATGCTGAACATGCAAAAGAATTTGGTAATGACGAGCGTGATCCACCTTTCTTTTTCACCAAGCCTGCAGATGCCATAGTGCCAAGCGGCTCGATACTTCCATATCCACCACAAACCAAGGAAGTACATCATGAGGCGGAACTAGTGGTAGCCATTGGCGCGGGCGGGAGCAATATCACAGTTCAAGAGGCGATTACTCATATTTTTGGCTTTGCCGCGGGCAATGATCTAACCCGACGCGATTTGCAGGCTACGGCTAAGTCACAACGGCGACCTTGGGATATGTCTAAAGGGTTTGATAACAGCGCCGTAATCGGACCTCTTTTGCAGCAACAGCATATGCCAAACGAGACCCGCGTCCGCTGCCTTGTGAACGGCGAGGTGCGCCAAACCGGCAAGGTAGCACAAATGACATGGCCTATTAATGATATCATAGTAGCACTATCCAGCTATATAACTTTAGCTCCTGGTGATCTGATCATGACAGGTACCCCCGCCGGTGTGGGCCCGGTTACCCCTGGAGAGACTTGTTCAGTTGATATTGATGGCTTGAGCCCAGCCATCTTCACCTACACAACTTAATTCGTTAGTTTAAAGCAGCGGCCAACAACGTTTTCGTATAAGGATGTTTTGGAGCATCAAATACCTGTGCTGCAAGCCCATGCTCAACAATGTCCCCATCTTTCATAACTAGAACTTTATGCGACAATGCGCGCACCACTTTTAGGTCATGGCTTATGAATAGATATCCAAGCTGATACTTATCCTGCAAAGAACGCAAAAGATCAACAATCTGAACCTGAACAGTACGATCTAAGGCTGAAGTAGGCTCATCCAACACAACCAATTTAGGCTTTAAAATCATGGCACGGGCAATTGCTACTCTTTGGCGTTGTCCACCAGAAAACTCATGCGGGTAACGATCCATGGTGGCTGGATCAAGGCCTACCTCTCTCAGCATCGTCGCCACCTCTTCACGATGGTTTTTCCAATTAGATTTGTTGTGAATTTCCAACCCCTCAGATATAATTTCCATTATTGACATACGCGGACTAAGGCTGCCGAATGGATCTTGAAAGACAATTTGCATGTCACTGCGGAAAGGACGCATCTGCCGGCGGTTCAGATTATCAATCTGTCGTCCCAAAAAAGAAATTTCATTTTTGGAAGCTATTAACTTCATTACAGCCAAAGCCAGTGATGTTTTTCCCGACCCAGATTCCCCCACAATACCCAATGTTTCCCCGGACCTTACGGACAAGCTAGCCGCATTTACAGCTTTAACATAGCCTACAGTGCGACGCAGAAGCCCACGCTGGATCGGAAACCAAACCTTAAGCTGATCAGTGCGTAGTAACTCCACCGCATTTGGTGGTACAGGAGATGGTACACCAATAGTTTCAGCATCCAATAATAGTTTAGTATAGGAATGCGTAGGATTCTCGAAAATATGTTGTGTAATACCAGTTTCAACCACAGTTCCATGCTGCATCACAACAACCCGATCTGCAATCTTGCGCACTACCCCCAAATCGTGTGTAATAAACAACAGGCTCAAGCCCTCAGTACGTTGCAGCTCGGCCAATAGCTCAAGGATTTGCGCCTCAATAGTCACATCCAATGCTGTTGTAGGCTCATCAGCAATCAACAAAT
>JAVLEV010000037.1:8788-10481 GCA_031920365.1 Planktomarina sp.
GGCAAGAATGTGAGTGTTGCCACCATTGCATTGGGCAGGATGTGACGCATCATGATGGTCCAATTGCTGACACCAAGCGCCTGTGCAGCTCGCACATATTCAAAGTTTCGAGCTCGGAAAAACTCTGCTCTAATTAGCCCTGTAAGCGCAGGCCAACCAAATATAATAGACAGTGTTGCCAGCAGCCAAAAACTACGCCCCAAAATTGCAGTTAAAATAATGATTACATAAAGTGAGGGTAGAGCCGAAAAAATTTCAAGAAACCGCTGGAATAATAAATCCAGCCAGCCACCAAAATACCCCTGAATAGCACCAGCAATGACACCAATAATTGACGCAAAGACCGTGACCACAAGTGCAAATAGGATTGACAACCGAAACCCATAAATCACACGAGCCAAGACGTCTCTGGTGGTGTCATCCGTACCGAGCCAATGCTGTGCATCGGGCGGTGATGGCGCAGAACGGCCCAAGTCATTTGGCGTATCATAACTATAAGGAATTAGCGGCCAAATCATCCAGCCTTTATGAAACCCTTCTGTTTTGACATCTAAATCGCCACTTGAGATAGCACCCAAAGATCTTTCTGGATCATCAAAACATATTTCAAGGCCACCTGAGCGTATCAAACATTGCACTTCTGGATCACGGTAAGTGGCTTCAGTTTTAAAATCACCGCCAAAGACAGTCTCAGGATAAAACTGAGTGACCGGACTAAATAGTTCACCGCGATAACTAACCAAAATAGGCTTGTCATTAGCCAAAAACTCGGCAAACAAACTCATTCCAAACAGAAAAGCAAAAATCCACAGAGACCAAACTGCCCTGCGGTTTTTATTGAAATTTTGTAACCGACGCTTATTTAAGGGCGACATTGTCATCATCCACGGGCCTCAAAATCAATACGAGGATCGATGAAAACGTACATCATGTCCGACAGGATCCCGACCACAAGCGACAAGAGCCCAAAGGCAAACAATGTACCAAACATTACCGGATAATCACGTGTCAACGCAGCCTCAAATCCAAGCCGCCCAAGCCCATCCAATGAGAAGATAGTCTCAATGAAAAGTGAGCCCCCAAAAAACACTCCGATAAAAAGACTTGGAAACCCTGCAATCACAATCAACATCGCATTTCGAAACACATGCCCAAATAGTACACGGTTTTCGGTAAGACCCTTCGCCCGAGCTGTCACTACATATTGTTTCCGGATTTCATCTAAAAAGGAATTTTTGGTCAAAAGCGTCAGTGTCGCAAATCCAGAAATTACTGAAGCGAAAATAGGTAGTGCCATGTGCCAGAAGTAGTCACCAATTTGTCTGATAAGGCTAAGATCCTCCCAGCCATTTGAAGTCAGCCCCCGTAATGGGAATATCTGCCAATAGGACCCACCAGCAAAAAGAACCAGAAGCATAATCGCGAAAAGAAATGACGGGATTCCATAGCCTATAATAATTAATGCGCTCGTCACAGTATCAAAGGTACTACCATCGCGCATGGCTTTACGAACTCCAAGCGGTATACAGATCAGGTAGATCAGTAGAGTTGACCAGAGCCCCAATGAAATCGAAACAGGCATCTTCTCCAGCACTAAATCTGTGACCTTGATCGAGCGAAAATAACTCTCCCCAAAATCAAAACGCATGTATTTCCACATCATATTTGTAAAGCGTTCTAACGGCGGCTTATC
>JAVLEV010000037.1:10581-14230 GCA_031920365.1 Planktomarina sp.
CTTTTGGACCGAAGCACACGATCCAAAGCTCGTATACGTATGTTAAGATCCGCTTTGGTTTCCGCACGCACTACTAGCTCTATCAAAGCATCCGCAGCAGGGTCTGAAAACCCCATAAGATTACGGCTGCTACCATCCATCGCCTTAGTGCCAAAATATTGCTCAAGACCAGAGGAAGGCTCAAACGACATACGCATTGTGTGATTCATTAGGTCAAAATCATAAGCCCTTGAACGCTCCATCGCTTGCGCACCATCCACTCGATTTAGGCTCGCATCAATACCAAGAGATTTCATATTTGCAATCATTGGGTTAGTGATTCTGTCAAAAGCTGGTGAGCTAGCAAGAACTTCAAGAGTAAACACCTGGCCATCTTTCTCACGCATTCCAGCGGCATTGACTAGCCAGCCAGCTTGCTCCATCAGCTTCGAAGCACGGCGCAAATTTTTGCGATCGAGTTGCGTACTTCCTGAGACAGGAGCTAATACCGCCGGCTCCGTCAGGATATCTGCAGTGATCAAATTTTGATCCACAATACTCTGCAACACAGCCAATTCGGCGGCTTCGGGTACCCCTACCGCCTCAAGTTCAGAATTACCCCAAAAAGAATTCACCCTATCATAAAGTCCGAAGAACAACTGTTCATTGGACCATTCAAAATTGAACATCAGGCCTAGAGCCTCCCGCACTAATGGATCTTGAAATTTTTGGCGCCGCAAATTGAAGACGTAGGCCTGTGCAAGCGCCAAATTTCCGTTCGGAAGTTCAGTTTTTACCACATTACCCGCTTCGATTGCGCCAAAATTATAAGAGGTAGCCCATTGCTTTGAACTGTTTTCAGAGCGAAAAGTGTATACTCCAGCTTTAAAGCCCTCAAAAGCAGCAGCCGAATCTGCAAAATATTCGATACGAATGCGATCAAAATTATTACGCCCAACATTAGCTGGGATATTTTCACCCCAATAACTGGAGCGACGAGCGTAGATCACCCGTTCGTTGATTTCAAAAGATTCTAATGCATAAGGCCCGGTTCCAATAAAGGGTATAAGTGTAGATTCATCTAAGCGCGCACCCGTCTTCTCGAACCAAGACTTAGAAAATACTGGGATGCCGCCCGCCAAACCGATTACGTCACGGCGTGGTGCATCTTTGGCAAAAGTGAATTTAATTGTCAAACGGTCTACAACTTCAATCGAAGCAACCATCCCAGATACCGCCGCTCGATACGACGGCAGACCTTGCTCCATAAAAAGTTCAAAGGTAAATTTAACATCTTCAGCCGTTAGAGCCGAGCCATCTGAGAATGTAACGTCATTGCGCAAGTTAAATATCGCCCAATCACGGCTTTCAGGATACTTAATTGTTGTGCAAAGAAAACAATAAGACGCAGTCACATCATCAGAAAAGCCAGTCAAAATCGTTTCATAAGGAATAGATGAAAGCGATGCTTGATTGCCTTTGCGGGCATAAGCATTGAAGCTGTCAAACGTGCCAAAGCCCCATTGCGAAATTTCACCACCTTTTGGCGCATCTGGGTTTATATAATCCAGATGTTGAAAATCAGCGGGATATTTTAAATCACCAAAAAACGAATAGCCATGACTAATCGTTATAGGGTCTTCACCCTCCGCCAGAACTTGCCCAACGCCAACCACACTAAAGATCACCGAAAATACCAAACGTTTAAACAAAGTCAAAGTCATTGCTAAATCCCTTATTACTTGCAGATCACAATTTGATCTTCTTGGTAGCTTAGACCAATTCTACCGATTGCGAAGCGGCTAGTTTGTAATTTTAAGTTTATTACAATTAAATATATACTATTTTTTTAAACATCGAATTATGGCTATGAGTACACTCATTTCATCCATCACACCAGAAAATCAATTTTAAGATAAAATATCTCGGAGATTTTTAATCTTTATTTACCGACAGTCTCAAGGTACGCGATCAGGTTTGCTCGGTCTTCGGGTTTGGACAGACCATTGAAACTCATTTTAGTCCCTGGAGCGTATTTGGAGGGCTTAGTAAGAAACCCGTTAAGATTCTCTTCGCTCCAGATCTGTGCTACCGCAACCAGGCTGCCAGAGTAATTAAACCCTGCTGCGGATCCAACCGCCCGGTTTACAATGCCATATAGATGAGGGCCGACACCGTTTTTCCCATCTTTTAATTTGTGACAGGCAGAACACTTCTTAAATGTTTTTGCACCCTTTTCAAGATCAGCTGAGGCCAAAAGATCTACCAAAGCAGGACCCGCAACCACCGCAACATCTTCAGAATTTCCATCATCAGTTTGGATCCAAGCGACCCCGTGATCATCGCCGTGGCTGGCCGGGCTATAGATCTTGTCAGCGATCCAACCGCCGAGAACCAATACTAGAAGTGCCGAGCAAGAAGCGCCGGCGATTTTGGTTAGGGTCATCGTGTCAAACATGTCGCGTTCCGTGATTGCTTTTTAGTTGCTCTCCTGTAGTCTCTTCCCACACTATCGCGCAAGGTATAGTTGGCGCGACTAATCGACCTTTTTCGCGGAAAATGCTCAGGAGACGTCAAATGACCAAAAAAATTGCCTTTCAAGGTGAGTTGGGTGCGTACTCTCACGAAGCCTGCCTAGCCGCACGGCCCAACCATTGTCCTTTGCCATGCGCTACTTTTGAAGACGTGATCACTGCCGTGCGCTCTGATGTCGCCGAATTTGCTATGCTACCTGTAGAAAATACTACCTATGGACGCGTAGCCGATATGCACCGCCTGCTGCCAGAAAGTGGCCTGTTCATAAATGACGAGGTTTTCGTGCGTGTGCGTATCAATCTTTTGGCGTTACCGGGTGTGGCGTTGTCCGATATTAAAGTTGCCCGTGGACACTTAGTTATTTTACCACAATGCCGAACATTTCTGGACGCTCATGGCATCCGAGGTGAAACTGCTGCTGACAATGCCGGCGCGGCAGCCGATATCGTAGCATCTAACGAACGCAATGCCGCTGCGTTGGCTTCCGAACTCGCTGGAAAGATTTATGGGCTGAACGTTTTGAAAAAGGATGTTGAAGATAAATCTCATAACACCACTCGTTTTCTTGTTATGTCCGCCACTGAAACCCGTGAACGGCGCAACGAAAAGATGCTGACTAGCTTTGTCTTTCAGGTCCGAAACATCCCAGCTGCTCTTTATAAAGCGATGGGCGGTTTCGCTACAAACGGCGTTAATATGATTAAATTGGAAAGTTACATGGTGGGTGGTGCATTTACAGCGACGCAGTTTTATGCAGACATTGAAGGCCACCCCGAGGACGACAATGTGCAGCAAGCCTTTGAGGAGTTAAGTTTTTTTACTGATATAATTCGCGTTTTGGGCACTTACCCAGCTAACAGCGAGAGGCCACTATAAATACCTATACCCAGCGCTTCATATACTAAATTAATAAGGTTTCCACGTCCAAATAATGACTTGAATGTTAGACAGAGTTAAATTCAAAAAAATCCTCTATGGAAGCAGAAAAAATATGTAAAAATATTTTGAAATCCACTTCAAGCAAAAAAGTAGGTACTCAAGTTTCGTTGGCGGCAAACCTGTTCACAACCGTTTCAACTAGGAGCCTGTTTACTTTATTAGGCGCGTTTAAAGACCGTGACTGTGCACACCTCAA
>JAVLEV010000038.1:0-14107 GCA_031920365.1 Planktomarina sp.
CGCTTACCATAACACGTTAAGTGTTCGATGGATTGCATCACAAAGGTGATAGCAAGCAGAGCGTGGGCATGCGCTTCTATTGCCGCTTGCTTTTCGCCAGCGCACCACAATCTATAAACTTTTTGAGCATGATCAATTATGTCAGGTGCTAGAATGAAACCTGAGGCGCCAACTTTCAGGCAGTCAGTCATTTCAAGACCACCACGTCCGTTTAGTACAGTTAAATTTGGCCCAGCTGAATGAATAAACTGGGCCAAATCAATAGATGAGCATTCTGTTTTTATAACATTGAATCCTTCATTTGCAGATCTTAATTTTAAAATATCAGTATTGCTGAGGGAACGTCCAAGATACTGTGGAGCATTTTGAATTGCAAAGCAGCATTCTAGGCCATCAGTAACTCGTAAGAAAAAATTTATATATTCACTTCCTGAAAAGGAGCCCGCAGATGGGGGCTGTAATATCAAGAAATTTGCCCCATGATTGATAGCGTAAATTGCCACTTTACGTTGTTCTGCTATACTATTCCCTGAGACAGTGACTGAAAAAGGAACTCGGCCGGCAACTTCTTGGGAAATAGTATCAATTACGTCAAGCCGCTCGGATACTGATAGTTTTTGGACCTCAGTAGCTAAACCTAAAACTGTAACTCCATGAACTTTGGCATCTAATAAAAGCTGTGCCTGCGCTCGCATTGCTTGAAAATCGATTTTTTCATTTTTATCAAATAGTGCATAAAGGACAGCATGAATTCCAGATAAATCCTGAAGTTTTTTTGGGAGCTCTACCATTCGGAAATTGACCCATCATTATGGCGCCAAACGGGCGCCCGCCATTTATGACCAATGTTTGCCTGCTCTATTACGAAAGGTTCATCAACCGTAATACCGAGCCCCGGCCCCTGAGGTATTTTTAAACACCCTTTATTGACTTCAAATTTACTTTCAGGGACCAAATAATCATTCAAATCACAACCGGCATTATAGTGAATTCCGAGGCTTTGCTCCTGAATGAAAGCATTGTAGCAGACTGCATCAACCTGCAAGCTAGCAGCCAGTGCTATTGGCCCAAGGGGACAATGTGGCGCTAAAGCTACGTCGTAGGCTTCTGCCATGTGCCCGATGCGTATCATTTCCGAAATGCCGCCAACGTGCGCAGTATCCGGGTTAATCACAGAGGCGGATCTGTTTTCAAAAACTGTTTTAAAATCGTACCTTGAGTGCATCCTTTCTCCTACGCAGAGCGGAATCGATGTAGCCTGTGCCAATGAAGTCATTGCATCAACATGCTGGGCTGCGACTGGATCTTCAACAAAAATAGGCCTTAAGTGTTCTAATTCTTTCAGCAGTACACGCGCCATAGGATAATGGACGCGGCCATGAAAATCGAAAGCTAAATCCATTGTTGTTCCGACTGCTTCACGCAATTCGGACAGTTGCTGTACAATCGAATCAATTTTTGCGTATGAATCTACTATTTTTAGTTCTCCACACGCATTAAATTTAACTGCATCAAACCCTTCGTTTCGCAGAGAAATAACTCCATCTATGAGAGAGTTTGGCCTATCGCCACCCGTCCAACGATAGGTGCGAATTCGGTCGCGAACCGGTCCACCAAGCAGTTGGTGCACAGGTTGTCCATAAGCTTTTCCCTTAATATCCCAAAGTGCTATATCAATTCCCGAAAGTGCACTCATCAGTACAGGCCCACCCCTGTAACATCCATTACGATAAATTTTCTGCCAAATATCCTCGATGTGCATTGGGTTTTCGCCAATCAAAAAATCCTGTAATTCAGTGATCTTTGATGCAAGGGTTTCTGCGTGGCCTTCAAGTACTGGCTCTCCCCACCCGGATACACCTTGATCAGTTTCAATTTTGAGAAACAGCCAGCGAGGAGGGACGATATATGTGGTTAATTTAGTAATTTTCATTTGTGACTGCTTTTTTATATTTGAATTTGTATTACCAGGTTAACCAAATAACCGGCCTAAACATTGGTCATCCTTATGCTCTAATGATTTTCTTTTTCCGAGCGCGAAACTATAGCTAGGTCACGCGCCGCTAATTCTAAGATTTGCAACATAGCAGTATGAGCCATATCACCGTTACGGACCCGCAAAGATTCAACTAAGGTGGCATGAAGAGTAATAGCCTCATCAAAGCTCTCAGTCACTAGAGACGTGGCTTCAATTTCACATCTAATTGCTGCCTGGAAGGAAGATGCCAACTGCTGAAAAACTCTATTTTGGCTTGCCGAAAGTATTATGTAATGAAAATTTAGGTCTGCCTCGTTAAATTGGCGCAAGTTATTTTTAGCCTGAGACATAGCCTTTAAAGAATTTTCTAAGTCAGCAATTTGCTGCAGGCTAGCTCTTTCTGCAGCCATTCGTGCTGCAATTGGTTCAATAACGCACCGAGCTTCTAGAACAGATTTCAATATATTTGTTTCATGGATTAGAGGACCGAGCCATTCAATGACTTTTTCATCTAAAATACACCAATCACTTTGAGGATTAACTTTTGTACCGCTCCGTGACTTTCGACTGACTAATCCTTTAGATTCAACAACATTTAAAGACTCTCTTATCACAGTTCTGCTGACATTGTATCGCTCACATAGCTCACTTTCATTTGGCATTGGTAAACACTCCGGAAAAACACCAGTGCATATATCATGCCCTAAAATATTTATTAGACTTCTACCCACTCTAGGTCTTTTGATCACGGATTCGGATTTGTTATTTTTTTCGTTACTCGTCATTTATTGGTCCCTTTTAGCGAAAGCTACACGTCCCTCGAAATCATGCGAAAAGCTTTCAGAGTGAGTATTTTAAGGCTCATTATCAAGTATATTTTCATCAGACAAGACTTATTGACTGGTATGATGAATTGGATATAGTCAACCCATTGAAACTAATTAGTTTGGAAGCCGAAAAATAGAAATTTTAACAAAGGAAGAGTAGGATAAAAAATATGGACAATATTAATGGTAAGATACTTGCGGCTTTTGTAGCAATTGCAGCAGTTGTTCCCTCGATGTCTTTCGCGACCGACCCAACCCCAAAATGGTGTGAAGGCGTTAAAATAGCAGCTTTCCCTGGTGGGCCTCAAGGCGGCGTTTTTTCTAACAATGTCTATAATGGCCAAATGCAAGCCGAACTAGACCTTGGGGCAGACGTGACCTACTACTTCTCGGATTGGGATCCGAATAAAATGCTGAAGCAGATACAACAAGCACTCGCTACTAAAGTGGATGGCATAGCAACTTACGGGTTTGGCGGTGAACCAGCCACAGCGCCTTTAGTTAAACGTGCTTTTGCTCAAAATACGATATTTACAACTTTGAACACATCATTACCAGAAAGCCAAAAAGAATATGCGGCCAATGGCTTAGGTTATGTTGGTGCGCCAAATTATGCTGCGGGATACGCTCTGGCATCTGAAGCAGCTAAGCGTGCCAACCTTTCGGCTGGTGACGAGGTTTTTGTATGGGGCCTTAAGAGCCAAGGAGGTGATAGGGGCCAAAGAACCGTTGGAGTGATCGACGCCTTTGAATCTGTTGGCGCGAAAGTAATCTATCTGGAAATTGACAGTGCGACCAATGGTAATCCAAACGCAGGAACTGCCACGTTTGTAGGAATGATGAAATCCAATCCTGGAATAAAAATTGTAGTCACAGACCACGGTGGCTTGACCTCCAACGTTGGCGTTTACGCTCGCGCTGCATCTTTGGAAGTAGGCGATGTTTACTTCGCAGGGTTTGATATGTCTCCTAACACCGCCAAGGCCGTGCAAGAAGGTTTCCAAAACTTAGTGATCGATCAGCAGCCATATCTGCAGGGTTATTTGCCCATTCTTAATATCTGCTTAACTAAGAAGTATGGCTTCTCAGGGCTGGATATTAACACTGCTGGTGCTTTTGTAGATGCTAGTAACGTTGATGTGGTAGCCCCACTGGCTGCTGTGGAAATCCGATAGGGGTTTGTACCTTTAAAGTAAAAAGACGTGGAGTAGATTGCTCCACGTCTTAAGTTAATAACTTTGCACTTTGACCTAACTATTTACTGAGACGAGGAATAATATGGCGCCCATAAATGCGATAAACACAGTGCCCGTTATAGAGTTAAAAAACGCCTCAAAAACATTCGGAGAGGTACGTGCAATTTCTGGTGTCAATTTTAAAGTCAACCCTGGTGAAATTGTAGGCTTATTAGGTGATAATGGCGCTGGAAAATCTACGATGGTCAAAACTATTATGGGGTTTCATCAACCTGATCCTGGCGGTGAGGTCTATTTTAAAGGTAGCAAAATCCATGATTGGTCTGTTGCACGGGCGCGCGGTTTAGGAATCGAAACTGTTTATCAAGAGCGTGCCCTTTGCGAGAAGCAACCAATTTGGCGCAACATGTTTATGGGACGAGAATTACGCAACTCTTATGGCCTTTTGGATGTTGCGGGAATGAGGGCCGAAGCTTCTAGATTGATGTCAGAGCACATGGGGTTTACTTCTGCTGCGGTCCATCCTGACAATATGGTTGCCACAATGTCGGGCGGTGAGAAGCAAGGTGTTGCTATCACTCGCGCTTTGTATTTCGAGGCAGAGCTAGTTGTTCTGGACGAACCAACCATGGGGCTGTCATTGAGCGAAACAAAAAAGACGCTTGAATTCATCTCAAATATTAAAAAAGCGGGACGATCTGCTATATTCATCGACCATAATATTTTCCATGTTTACCCAATAGTTGACCGCCTCTACGTTTTAGACCGTGGTAAAATTGCAGGGGTGTATTCTAAAGACGAAATAACAATGGATGAGCTAATTGAGCGCCTTTATCGCGTTGCCCGTTCTGGGAAATTGGAGGAATAGTCTATGGCGGCCCCTAAAAATGTTAATGCACCCGCTGGTAACCGTGTATCTGCTCCATCTGCAATGCGTCGATATGGAAGCCAGCTGGGCATTATTGGCGTGGGGCTTGCAATGTGGCTAGTATTTATAGTGGCTGCTCCAGCGGTTTTTACAGATATAGATATTTATTTAGCATTTGCACAAACCTCACCGCAATTTGGAATTATAGCCTTAGCGCTAACATTTGTTGTTATCACTGGTGAAATTGATCTTTCTTTTCCTTCAATTATGGCATTGGGAACGGCAATCTTTGCAATTACCACATCTCAGTTTGGCCTGCCTTGGTATGTTGGTCTTGTTGGCGCTTTTGCTACAGGTGCCGCTTGCGGACTGTTTAATGGCTTTCTCGTGGCGAAATTAAATATTCCTTCACTGGTAATTACAATTGGAACTTCTTTTCTTTTCCGAGGTGCTGAGTTGGTCTTAATGAATGGAACGGGCGTCCCGTTGACAGCTGAGGAATACCCCGAAATGCACGCTATTTTCCGTGAACCCCTATACGGGTTTCCGATACAAAGCTTTTGGATGCTTATCTTGGGGATAATTGCCTGGACACTTCTGAATCGTACTAGATTTGGCGCGCATGTTTTTTTAGTAGGTGATAACCCAACCAGTGCACGTCTTATGGGAGTGAATGTTGTATCAGTAAAAATGCGGGCCTTTACTCTGGTAGGTCTATTTGCAGTTTTTTCGGGGCTCATGACATCGATTTATGGTTATTACTTTTGGCCAACAACGGGAGAAGGGTTTCTGCTAAACACTATTGCCTCTGTATTTCTTGGCGGAACATCTGTCTTTGGCGGAACGGGTTCCATGGTAGGAACATTCGTGGCGACCTATATTATTGGCGCCATCAACGCAGGGGTTGTATCTGCAGGAATCAGTGCATTTTATACCCAATTAGTGTTTGGGCTCGTGATCGTTGTGTCTGTAGTTTTACAAACAATTATAGAACGTAGGGTACGTGGCCAGTCTATAACTGGTAGGTAGGATAACTCATGGTTGGTAGACTAGCTGGAAAACGTATTTTTATCACAGGGGCTGCTCAAGGAATAGGTTTGGCCATTTCCAAGGCTTGTCTTGATGAGGGTGCAAGCCTTTTTATGGTTGATGTAGACGTAAATCAGTTAGAGGAGCGGGTCAGCGAATTAAACTTTGGAGATGACCGCATCGGTTGGTGTAAAGCTGATATTTCTAAAGAAGAAAGCATCTTAGAAGCTGTCAGAGTTGCTGAAAGCAAGTTTGGATCAATTAATACATTGGTGAATAATGCTGGGATAAATGTATTTCACGAGCCTCTCCAAACTACGAATGAGGAATGGGACCGTTGCTTCGACGTCAATTTAAGGGGAGCATGGCTTTGCTGTAAAGCATTGCTCGGTAGCATGATCCTGGCTGGAGATGGCGTTATTCTTAATATTGCGTCCGTACATAGCTTCTCTATAATTCCGCAAACGTTTCCTTACCCAGTTGCTAAACACGCGCTTATTGGAATGACTAAGTCACTTGCAGTGGAATATGCTAACAAAGGGATCAGAGTTAATGCGTTAGCACCAGGCTACGTTGAAACCCAAAAAGTTAAAGATTATTGGAACAGCTTTCTTGATCCCATAGACGCTCAGTCAAAGACCTTAGCCTTGCAACTAGGAGGCAGAATAGCCACAGCGCAAGAAATTGCCCTTGCAGCAGTTTTTCTGGTTTCTGATGAATGCCCATTTATTAACGCAACCTGTCTGACCGCGGATGGTGGCCTCAGCTCCCAATTTCATCCGCTGTGATTTGGCTGGAACCTTGCAAAATGTTTGTTTGCTAAAAGTGATAAAATTTAACTAAAAGGAATTTTTTCTGAAATAAACCAAAGCGCACTTTTCTGAGAGGATATTTATTCATGAAAGAGAATTACATTCTTTCAAATTATGTTGAAAAACCGGTAGCTACACCACAATTAAAGAAACAAAATTGGTTTCGCCCTAAAGTGGATCCAAACTTACTCCGTCCGCTTATGGAAAAGTCAGATGCCCTTGCATTAAAAGATACCATACTTTGGCTGGGTTCAATGTTTATTTTTGCTACTTTAGCTGTACTGCTTTGGCCGTCTTGGTGGTCGCTCCTGTTCTGGCTGCCTTATGGAGTTCTTTATGGATCTGCATCTGATTCACGTTGGCACGAATGTGGCCATAAAACTGCTTTTAAAACTGAGTGGATGAACAATGTTGTTTATCAAATAGCTAGTTTTATGATGATCCGATCTCCAATGGTTTGGCGATCCAGTCATGTGCGCCATCATACGGATACTATCATTGTTGGACGCGATCCTGAAATCCACGCAATGCGCCCACCCGATCTTTTACGTATTACATTAATTTTTTTTGGTATTTTAGATACCTACCATCTGTTATTACGGATGGGTCTTCATGCTAGTGGACGCATTGATCCAGAAGAGGCGACGTATATTCGCAAACAAGATTATAGCAAAGTCTTTTTAGTTGCTCGGATCTGGATACTAATTTATGGTGGTGTCGTGGCTACCAGTATTTGGATGGCCTCTATTTTGCCGCTTATGTTGATAGGGCTTCCGCGTATTTATGGTGCATGGCACGGTATCCTAACAGGGCTGTTACAACATCTTGGTTTGGCTGAAAATGTGACTGACCACCGTTTGAATACGCGGACGGTCCTCATGAACCCTGTGAGCCGCTTCATCTATTTGAATATGAATTATCACTTGGAACATCATATGTTCACAATGGTACCGTATTATAGGTTGCCTGAGCTACATGAGTTAATCAAAAATGATTTGCCTGTTCCTGAACCATCTATACTAAGCGCGTACCGCAAGCTGTTGCCAGTACTCTTCAAGCAACTGCGTTACCACAACGCTGTGATTATCCCAACATTACCTAAAGGTGCGGCGCCATACCGCGAGGAAGTCGAACACCTTCGACCGTTTGCTGTTTGAGTTAGCGGGTTCATATACGAATCTGAAGGTCACAGGTTGTTAAAGTTATTAGAATAAAGCGAGAAAGGATTTACCGTGACGTTTAAACCCGCAAAATGGCCCCGTGAATTGCGCAGCCAGTCTTGGTATGGCGGCACTTCTCGAGACACGATTTATCACCGGGGCTGGATGAAAAACCAAGGCTATCCAAACGACCTATTTGATGGGCGTCCCGTGATTGGCATCATGAATACATGGTCTGAACTTACTCCGTGCAATGGGCACCTACGTGAACTTGCGGAGAAGGTTAAGGCGGGCATTTGGGAGGCCGGTGGATTTCCTGTTGAGGTGCCTGCTTTCTCAGCATCAGAGAACACATTTCGGCCGACAGCCATGATGTATCGTAATCTTGCTGCTATGTCGATTGAGGAGCAAATGCGAGGGCAACCAATTGATGGGGCCGTTCTACTGGTAGGCTGTGATAAGACCACGCCGAGCCTTCTTATGGCCGCGGCATCAACAGATTTACCCTCAATTGTCGTCACTGGTGGCCCGATGTTGAACGGTCAGTTTCGCGGCGAGAGGGTGGGGTCAGGAACCCATTTATGGAAGTTTTCTGAGGCCGTTAAAGCTGGCGAAATGACGCAAGATGAGTTTCTGGAAGCCGAGCAATCAATGAGCCGCTCTACAGGGTCTTGCAACACGATGGGGACAGCGTCTTCAATGGCGTCAATGGCCGAAGCCCTCGGGATGGCATTATCTGGAAACGCGGCGATTCCTGCCGTAGACAGTCGTCGCCGCGTAATGGCTCAAATGTCTGGTCGGCGTATCGTTCAAATGGTCAAAGATGATTTGAAACCATCAGACATAATGACAAAAGACGCCTTTGAAAACGCTATTCGAACAAATGGTGCCATTGGTGGCTCGACCAATGCGGTAGTACACATGTTGGCGATTGCAGGCCGTGTTGGCGTAGCTTTGACTTTGGATGATTGGGATCGTTGCGGGCGTGATGTAGCTACGATTGTGAACCTCATGCCATCGGGAAAATACCTAATGGAAGAGTTCTTTTATGCTGGTGGTTTACCCGTTGTTTTACGCCATCTTGGCGAAGCTGGGCTCCTTCACAAATCTGCCCTGACTGTATCTGGCGTGGAGATTTGGGATGAGGTCAAAAATGCCAAAAACTTCAATGAAGATGTAATTCTACCCGTTATAAACGCGTTAACCGATCAGGGTGGAATTGCAGTTTTACGTGGAAATTTAGCACCGCTTGGAGCGGTTCTAAAGCCCTCCGCAGCCTCACCACACTTGCTAAAGCATCGTGGGCGAGCAGTCGTTTTTGATGATATTGACGACTATAAGTCCAAGATTAACGATGATGCGCTGGACATCGACGAGACCTGTATAATGGTACTTAAAAACTGTGGGCCTAAGGGATACCCCGGTATGGCAGAAGTTGGAAATATGGGCCTACCGCCCAAAATTTTAAAAAAGGGGATTACCGATATGATACGTGTTTCTGACGCGCGGATGTCTGGAACAGCGTATGGCACTGTCATTCTTCATATTGCACCTGAAGCCGCAGCAGGTGGGCCTCTGGCGGTCGTTCAAAACGGCGATATGATCGAAGTCGATGTGGTTGCGCGAAGTTTGCATTTGGATGTAACGGATGGTGACTTAGCGATGCGACTTAAGGCGTGGGAACCCAGTCATGATCAGGCTGAAAGTGGATATGCTTGGCTCCATCAAACTCAGGTAGAAGGTGCAGATACGGGCGCTGACTTAGGCTTCCTAAAAGGATGCCGCGGCTCCCCCGTAGGTAAGGACTCACATTGATCAATATAATTCTTGTATAGGCTTTGAAAGTTGCGTTGGATAAATATGCTGCGCATAAATAACCTCCAGTTGGATCAATTAAGGCGTGGGACGGAACAATTAAACAAATAATCTTTTATTTATAGAACTGAGGGTATGCATCAAATGGATTTAATAAGTAAAAATGCGATTGTAACAGGAGGTGCGCAAGGGATTGGCGGTGCTGTCGCTGAACAATTAGCATCAAATGGTGCACGGTTAGCAATCTGGGATTTAGATTTTGATCTTGCAGCAAATAAAGCCGCAGGATTAGGAGATGGCTCGATTGCTATCGAAGTTGATGTTTCAAATTGGCAAAGTGTACAGAATGCTTACAACAAAACACTTAATGAATTCGGGCATATAGACATTCTGGTCCACTCCGCTGGAGTAGCTGGAAGCAACGCTGCACTTGCCGATTACTCGGTCGAAGAGTTTAAACAAATTATAGACATTAATCTTATTGGGACGTTCCATGTAAATAAAGTAGTCGTGGAACATATGCGGTCACAAAATTATGGACGTATTGTTAATATCGCCTCGATAGCAGGTAAGGAAGGAAACCCCAATGCGTCGGCTTATTCTGCTTCAAAGGCAGGAGTTATTGGCTTAACCAAATCATTGGGTAAAGAACTTGCTGACGTGGATATTGCAGTTAACTGTGTAACACCTGCTGCCGCCCGAACACGTATTTTCGATCAAATGAAGCAAGAACATATAGACTATATGCTCTCAAAAATCCCACGCAACCGTTTTCTAGAAGTTAAAGAAGCGGCTTCAATGATCTGTTGGCTGGTTGGGGCAGAGAATTCTTTCACCACTGGTGCAGTATTCGATCTCTCTGGCGGTCGTGCAACTTATTAATATTAAATTTGAGGCTAAAATGTCCAAAAAACTTGCAATTTACCCAAGCTTATCAGAAAAAACTGTTATAGTTACCGGTGGAGCTTCAGGCATTGGTGCAGAGATAGTTTGGGCGTTTGCAAAACAGGGTACAAAAGTTGGATTCATTGATTTGAATGCTGATGCCAGCAAACAATTAGCGAACAAACTAGGCGAAAATGTTTATTTTGAAATATGCGATTTGAATGATATTTCAGCTATGAAAGCCTCTATTAATAAATTAACGACAAATATTGGTCCAGCTGACATTTTGGTAAATAACGCTGCAAGCGATGATCGGCATAATTGGCAAGATGTAACAGAAGATTACTGGGATGAAAGATTATCAGTAAATTTGCGGCACCAGTTTTTTGCTATTCAGCATGTCGCACCAGGTATGATTAAAAAGGGCGGCGGCTCTATAGTCAATATCGGTTCAAATTCGTGGTGGGAGGCTGGTGGGGGATTTCCCGCGTATGCTACCGCTAAATCTGCTGTTCATGGGCTGACCAGAACGATGGCGCGTGATCTTGGGCAGCATCGAATCCGTGTAAATACAGTAGTGCCAGGCTGGATTATGACAGAACGACAAAAAGATTTATGGGTAACACCCGAAGGGCTAGAAAATCAGTATAAGCGTCAGTGCCTTCCAGATCTTATTGATCCCATTTATGTAGCTCGTATGGTTTTGTTCCTAGCCTCAGATGATGCATCAATGTGCACTGCAAACAATTATATGGTTGAAGCCGGCTCGATCTGAGAGGGCCTTTTGCCCCCTTAACTGTACCCCAATGAAACTGCACAAAACTAACACTTAAAGCCCGTACACCAAGGTCCATAGTCCTGTGCCATTAGGCTGTATGGGTTAAGTCAAGTAAACCCTAAAACCATTGTATCTTGCGTAGCAGTTAATGGCTGGAAGGTCTGCTTGATAAAATTTTCCATTATGGGTAGCTATTTGGGTAAATATATTTTTATATATTTATTAATATAAAACAGAATATTAACAATATGCGTTTGTAGAGATGCAGGCGCTTCACTCGAAAGCAACCGCCTGACTGTTAAACTTTAGGGGACAAATTTCAGTATAGCATCCTCGTGTGGGTGATTTTGAAAGATGCGGCTATTTTGCTCTTGGATGAGGTGAGCAGTGCCCTAGTTATTAAATTGAAATATTAGCATACACTATATAATATGTTGCAAGGCAAAACCGTGATTGAAATCGCGCATCGACTTTCGACTATTGCTCGGATGGACCTGATCATAGTAACTGAAAAAGGGTCTATGGTATAAAGTGGCACACGCACTGAGCAGTTGGAAAAAATTGTTTATACGCCAGATTTTGAAACTGGAAATCTGGTGACTTGATATATATTGAGGCAGATAAATGACACCGTCGAATTGGATTGATCATATGGCGCCGGCTAGCGGGCCGCCTCCCAACACTTTGAGGGGCTTTTTCCACTGGTCCCTGAACGGTAGTTTTCAGGTTTTGACGCTTACGGGCATAACGTCCGTTCTGACTGGGGTGATAGAAGTCTCTGCAGTTCTAATTTTGGGTATGTTGATAGACGCAGCGCTGGCCGCATCACCGCAAAATCCACTAGGCAATCAGATTTGGTTGTTTGCCGCTGGCGTAGTATTTTTTCTGGTGCTTCGGCCAATATTTTTCGGTGTCTTCAGTTTTATGCAGACAATTGTTGTAAGCCCGAATGTGTTCAATCTGGTGCTTTCGCGTTTGCATCACTGGACGTTGGGGCAATCTGTCCAGTTTTTCGATAATGATTTTGCGGGTCGGATAGCACAAAAAGAAATGCAAACGGCACGTGCCGTAACCGATGTAGTTGTTGAGATCCTGCATACGGTTCTATTTGCGCTGGCCTCGGTGATCGGAGCGGCGCTGATGCTGACCTCGGTGGATATCTCCTTGGCGGCTGGGCTATGCCTATGGTTGTTGGCTTACTTAGGGCTAATCCGGTATTTTATGCCGCTAATCCGTAAGCGGTCTGGGGTGCGGGCTAGTGCGCGCGCGATGGTCACTGGTCAGATTGTTGATACGGTCACTAATATTAAAACAGTAAAACTATTTGCACATGACGATCATGAAGATCACGCCGCCCTTAGAGCGATGAATGGGTTTCGCGCACGATCGCTTGATTATGGCAAGGTGGCATCGTGGTTTCGGTTTTGCCTCAACTGCTTGGGGGGTGTCCTGCCAGTGATGATGGTTGGAGGCAGCCTGTGGTTCTGGAGTACGGGCACCATTAGCGCAGGCGATATTGCGGTAGCGGGAGCAATTTCCTTACGCCTGTCCCAGATGACTGGCTGGGTCAGTTATACGCTGATGACGATCTATGCTAACCTAGGAGAGATTGAGGACGGCATCAGCACCTTGTCACCGTCTCATGACTTGGCCGATGCGCCAGATGCACAGCGTCTGAAAGTGCCGTCAGGCAAAATAGATTTTGATCAAGTCCGCTTTGCGTATGGCCGTGATGTGGGTGGCGTTGATGATATTTCTCTGTTGATTTCCGCGGGTGAAAAAGTTGGTGTAGTGGGTGCCTCGGGTGCGGGGAAATCAACCTTGGTTTCGCTTTTGCTCAGGCTTTACGACACCGAAATAGGCGCCGTGCGTATTGACGACCAAGATTTACGCACAGTGACACAAGAAAGTTTGCGCCGTCAGATTGGTATGGTGACGCAAGAAACTGCGCTGTTTAACCGCTCAGCGCGGGATAATATTCTATATGGCCGGACCACTGCGAGCGAGGCAGAGCTGGTTAATGCGGCCAAACAAGCTGAGGCGCATGACTTTATCTTGCAACTTCAAGATTATAAAGGGCGCTGTGGGTATGAAGCACATCTGGGTGAGCAGGGTGTTAAACTATCTGGTGGTCAACGCCAGAGAATTGCACTTGCGCGGGCGTTTTTGAAAGATGCTCCTATTTTAGTTCTGGACGAGGCAACCAGCGCATTGGACAGCGAAGTAGAGTTTGCAATACAAAATGCTCTTGAGCGGGTAATGCAGGGCAAAACTGTTCTCGCAATTGCCCATCGTCTGTCGACCCTTAGTAAAATGGACCGCATCATTGTTATGGATAAGGGCCGTATTGTAGAAACTGGCTCTCATCAGGCACTCTTGGATCAGGGAGGTTTGTACAGCAGGTATTGGAAACGCCAGTCAGGTGGCTTCATTGAAACCGAGCAGGTCAATGCGGAGTTCATGCTTAAAAGTTGAGGGTCACAAGCTTAACATACTAACTAGTTTATTCTGCACTAACTAAGATTTAACATGCTTTTTATCCCGACCTAAGGTTTTCCAGATCATTGCCTTCATAGTCTACTATGACCACAGCTAAACGCTACATGACTTCGGTAAAATTACATAACCAACACTAAAGGCCCTAGGTCCGGGGTGTACGACACGTGATTTGATGACCATAGTTCGGCATCTTTGGTCGGTATGGATTGGGCCAAGTAACCCCTAAATTTACCGCATCTTGGCTAGTGGCTAGGAGGTCT
>JAVLEV010000039.1:0-13989 GCA_031920365.1 Planktomarina sp.
GCGACCTCAACGCTGCGCGTCTACCAATTCCGCCACGACCGCTTGCCACAGTGAATATAGTGGCGCATATCGAAACGATGTAACGGACTCAAGGGCTGTATTGCAAAATGATGGCACAAGATGAAACTTTTTCAAATGTGGAGTGGAAAACATCCAGTAAGCTTATTCCTTACGCCCAAGCTGTAGCTTGGATGGAAGGTCGCGTTGCGCAAATTATTGCCGGAAGCGCTCCAGAAGTGATTTGGCTTTTAGAACATCCACCACTTTATACAGCGGGCACAAGCGCCAACGCAAAAGACCTAATTGATCCTGATCGTTTCCCTGTATTTCAGGCTCAGCGCGGCGGGCAGTATACGTACCACGGCCCAGGCCAGAGGGTGGTATATGTTTTGCTTGATGTTGGCAAACGCGGACGCGACATACGCAAATTTGTGAAAGACCTTGAAAACTGGGTGATAAGTACTTTGGCTGAATTCAATGTAGTGGGTGAAATTCGCCAGGGGCGAGTCGGCGTTTGGGTGAAGCGCCCAGACAAGCCTTTAGATGAATCAGGCGCCATTGCAGACGAAAAAATAGCCGCCATTGGGATTCGGATGCGCAAATGGGTTAGCTTTCATGGGATCTCGATCAACGTAGAACCTGAACTTGAGAATTTTTCAGGTATTGTGCCGTGCGGCATTTCTAAACATGGGGTGACATCTTTGGTGGATCTAGGCATACGTGTTTCAATGGGTGATCTAGATCTTGCGTTAAAAAATTGTTTTAAAAAACATTTTTTATAAACGCGCCATACTAAAAGTTCTGACGCAACTTTCTTCCAAATTTTATTTCGTAAAACTTTTACAGCACAGCTGCGTGTGATCAGTGCCGCCAGTGTTAAAAGACCCCACCTGCGCCATTTTAACCCATCAAAAATACCTATCTGCGCGTTGCGCTGTGGGCTTGTGGGGGGTACAGACTACTATAGAAAAAAACGAGAGTAGCCTCGAGTCGGCTGTTTTACGTTAGTAGTTAATAAACGGGAGAGCCTGATGGCCGACGCAGCCGCATACGGACACGAAGATAACCGCGGGTTTTTTACGCGTTGGTTTATGTCCACCAACCATAAAGATATTGGTATCCTTTATCTTTTGACCGGCGGCTTAGCCGGTTTCATCTCTGTTGCCTTCACCGTCTACATGCGGATGGAACTGATGGAGCCAGGCGTACAATACATGTGTATGGAAGGCGCGAGAATAACCGCTGCTGCCGTAGGCGACTGTACACCGAATGGGCACCTTTGGAATGTTTTAATCACTGGGCATGGTATTTTGATGATGTTCTTTGTGGTCATTCCTGCTTTGTTCGGTGGATTTGGTAATTATTTTATGCCCTTACAAATTGGTGCGCCAGACATGGCATTCCCTCGAATGAACAACTTGTCATACTGGATGTATGTTGCCGGAACTACTATGGCTATTTTGTCGGTGGTCATGCCGGGTGGCAACGGGCAAGCAGGCTCTGGTGTAGGTTGGGTCTTGTACCCGCCACTGTCAGTAAACGAGGGTGGTATGTCCATGGACTTTGCCATTTTTGCAGTACACCTTTCGGGTGCCTCATCAATTTTGGGGGCGATCAATATGATCACCACCTTCCTTAACATGCGGACACCAGGCATGACATTGTTCAAAGTACCTTTGTTTGCATGGTCAATCTTTGTTACTTCTTGGTTGGTTTTGTTAGCTTTACCTGTTTTGGCAGGCGCAATAACAATGCTGCTGACCGACCGAAACTTCGGCACTGCCTTTTTCGACCCAGCAGGCGGAGGGGATCCAATACTCTACCAGCACATACTGTGGTTTTTTGGGCACCCAGAAGTTTATATAGTGATCTTGCCAGCTTTTGGTATCGTATCACATGTAATTGCTACGTTCTCGAAAAAACCAATCTTTGGCTACCTACCTATGGTCTGGGCCTTGATTGCCATTGGCGGCTTGGGGTTCGTTGTTTGGGCGCACCACATGTATACAGTCGGCATGTCCCTAACACAGCAATCCTACTTCATGATGGCGACTATGGTTATCGCCGTTCCAACTGGAGTTAAAATCTTCTCATGGATTGCAACAATGTGGGGGGGGTCTATCGAGTTCAAGACCCCGATGCTGTTTGCTGTTGGCTTCGTGTTTATGTTTACTGTTGGTGGCGTCACGGGCATTGTTTTATCCCAAGCGGCGGTTGACCGAGCCTATCACGATACATATTATGTAGTGGCTCACTTTCACTATGTAATGGCAATTGCAGCAGCATTTGGTATCTTTGCTGGTGTATACTTTTACCTGCCCAAGATGTCCGGTAGATGGTACAATGAAACACTTGGGAAAATTCATTTCTGGATGTTTTTCATTGGTACAAACATAACTTTTTTCCCACAGCACTTTCTTGGACGTCAAGGAATGCCGCGTCGCTACATAGACTATCCTGAAGCGTTCGCTTATTGGAATTATTGGTCAAGCTTGGGTGCTTTTCTGTCCTTTGCGTCTTTTTTATTATTCATTGGAATTATATTTTGGGCGGTCGTTGCAGGCCGCCGTGTAAACGCAAATAACCCATGGAATGAGTGGGCCGATACGCTGGAATGGACAATCCCGTCGCCCCCACCGGAGCACACCTTCGAGATACTTGCTAAACAGGAAGATTGGGATAAAAGCACAACTCATTAGATAGTGGTTAGATGTAATTACTAAAAAGGCCCTGAAATTCTCAGGGCCTTTTTTTGTGATAAATAATTAATTATCTCAAACTTAACGCTGCGCCATTGCAGATCACACAGCTCTACTAAAATAGCCAATGAAGCGACAAAGTCCTGCTTGAATTTTGGGATTTGGCAGCAACTGGTAACTTAAAAAGTTTTAAACTATCAAGATTTTGTCTATTTAATACATATCACTAGTATTCTAATAGAATTAAAGCCCTGACAAATAAAAACAGTGAAGTATTTTGACCACCTACATAGCTTTTTGAAACTACTATTTCTATGTTGTTGCCAATTTCAAATAAAACGTAACAGCGTGTCAGCTAAGCTTCAAGCTTCTCGTTGAGAACAACCCTGTAAAGTATAAAAGCCTATAAAATACTAAAGCAGCCAAAATTAAACTTAAATAAAAGGGCTTTATTTCAACCACCTAAGGTAAACCTATTTAAATAATTTGACGTTGAACTAGTGCCACCAAATAAAAAATAGTGATATATTATCATTAGACAAAGGGCACAGCATATTTGTTCAAGACCTTCGTCAAACTTTTGGAAGAGCAAACAAATGGTGCGTTAGGTTTCTTAACTCAACTGCGCCTTCACGACGCCACCAACTTTGCCAAAATCCAACTGACCAGTATATTTATCTTTAAGAACACCCATAACTTTACCCATATCCCTAATCGAGCTGGCGCCAGATTCTGAGACTGCGTCGGCAATTGCTTGCGCTGTTTCTTCAGCGCTTAATTGGCGCGGTAGAAACTCTTCAACAATCGTGATCTCAGAAAGCTCTTCTTCAGCCAACTCAAGCCTTCCACCTTCTTCATAAGCACGTGCACTTTCCTGGCGTTGTTTAACCATTTTGCTCAGAATAGCCAATAAAGCGTCGTCAGATACGCCAGCTTCATTGCCCTCTGCACGCGCATCGATGTCACGATCCTTAATGGCAGCGTTTATTAACCGCAGTGTCAGCAACCGCGTCGCATCCTTCGCCCTCATTGCATCTTTCAGCGATGTGCTCAACCGATCCCGTAAACTCATATTATATTCATCCTAGAACTGTTCAGACAAGTCACTATACTTGTAGAATAATTGATTTACAACATTAGTAGTAATCTCTTACCCTTGACCCCAAACATTTCTGACTTTACCACCTCCGCAATCTGCAAGGGGTATTTTCATGACGATGTCATCGAACCAGAAACCGACTGCTTGCCTAGTGTTTGCGGACGGATCCATTTTTTATGGCTATGGTTTTGGCGCCACAGGAATCACGATTGCTGAGCTTTGCTTTAATACAGCTATGACAGGCTATCAGGAAATTATGACTGATCCCTCCTATGCTTCCCAAATCGTAACCTTCACCTTTCCACATATTGGAAATACTGGCATCACAGCAGAAGATAATGAAACCAGAGATCCATTTGCGGCTGGTATGGTTGTGAAATGGGATCCAACCGATCCATCCAATTGGAGATCCCAAAATGAGCTATCGTCTTGGCTCAAGGCTAACGGGCGTATTGCTGTTGGTGGAATCGATACCCGAAGATTGACACGTGCAATCCGTCAACAAGGCGCGCCACATGTTGCTCTTTGCCACAATCCTGATGGCGATTTTAACATAGAAAATTTACTCCTGCAGGCGAAGGCTTTTACCGGATTAGAGGGGTTAGATTTGGCAAAAGATGTTAGCTGTAAACAACCATACAATTGGAGTGAAAAATGCTGGGATTGGGCAGAAGGCTACGTAAACCTAGACACACCAAAATATAAAGTAGTAGCTATAGATTACGGTGCGAAGCGTAATATTCTTCGCTGCCTGGCCTCAGTCGGATGTGACATAACTGTTGTGCCTGCCTCCGCGACAGCTGAAGACGTTTTAGCGCACAACCCCGACGGCATATTTCTGTCTAACGGCCCAGGAGACCCCGCGGCAACTGGTATCTATGCGGTTCCAGTGATCAAAGCCATTCTAAAACAAACCAACATACCTGTTTTTGGTATCTGCCTGGGACATCAAATGCTAGCCTTAGCTTTGGGCGCAAAAACAATTAAAATGAGCCATGGTCACCATGGAGCCAACCACCCAGTAAAAGATTTAGAAAGTAAAAAGGTCGAAATTACGTCAATGAACCACGGCTTCACAGTAGACAGCCAAACTCTTCCACCAGGAGTTATAGAAACGCATATATCACTGTTTGACGGATCTAACTGTGGTATTCGCGTGGTGGATAGACCTGTATTTTCAGTGCAATATCATCCTGAAGCGAGCCCTGGCCCACAGGATAGTTTTTACCTGTTTGAGAAATTTTCAGCTGCAATGCAAACTGCGTTTACTACTTAACCTGTAATTAAGAATTCTCATAACAAAATTTTTTATTTTAACAAATAATAAAAAAAATGTTATTTCGAACATAAAATTGATCCCTGTCCATTGCAGATATGTTGGCAAAACGTCGAAGACATTTAGTACTCTGGGCTAACTCCACTTTTGGGGTTACCAAGAAATTAAATACCTTTCACTAAGGTCACTGTCCAGCATCATGCTTCAGTCGCGTGACAAAGGCTTGGCTCAAGTGCTGTTTAACCGCCTGATAAGCTATTTCTTCGTCACGCTCAGAAATTGCAGTGACAATAGCCTGATGCTCTTCCACTGCTACTGGGCCGCGGCCTTCTACCGCGAGGGATGTCGTCGCCAAAAGTGCCATCGAGCGGTATACAAGATCTAACTGCTGCACTAAAAATCGGTTGTGTGATGCCAAGTGTAATTGCTTATGAAATCTTTTATTTGATCGTGACAAAGCTGCTGCATCTGAAATCCAGGCTCCGTCTGCACTTACCATCTGCTGCAGCACTTCAATTTCTTCCTCAGAGGCATGTTGTGCTGCCAAACGCGCAGCTAATCCCTCAAGCTCGGTGCGCACAACATAGAGTTCAGCCATCTGATTGTGATCTAAAGACGCCACTATCAAGCTACGGCCATCACGGGTCAAAAGACTTTGGGTTTCCAGCCGTTGCAATGCCTCGCGGATTGGAGTTCGCGACACGCCAAATCGTTCTGCTAATTCACTTTCAACCAAGCGGCTACCAGGCTTGTAAATACCCACATCTATCGCTTCTAGGATTAACACATAGGCATCGCGTTGTTCTGGTCGCAAAGAGATCGTTAAAGTCATAATAAGGCCCTTTTGGCTTAGATGGTTAAGTATGGGCTAGCATCCCCGCCCTAGCAAGCGTTTCGCCATTGATCCTGCTGCGCTATTTGGTACCACTGCCCTATGAAGTTTGATGAATTCCGCCATGTCGACACATGGATCTTTGATCTCGACAACACGCTGTATCCACCAGAAGTGCGTTTGTTTGATCAAATTGAACAGAAAATGAGATGCTTTGTTGCAGATTTTCTGAACATTAGTCTTGCCGAAGCCGACGTGTTAAGAGCGCAATATTGGATCAGCCATGGCACGACCCTTGCTGGTATGATGGAAAATCACGCAATGCCTCCACATGAATTTTTATGCAATGTTCATGAAATTGATTTCTCAATCCTGCCACGATCGCAAAATCTGGCACAGTTAATTGCAGCACTGCCCGGCCGAAAAATTGTCTATACTAACGGTACTGAGCCCTATGCTAGGTGCGTTCTTAGGGCCCGCGGGTTAGAGCAAGAGTTTGAAGCAGTATACGGCATTGAGCATGCCAGCTACCAACCAAAGCCGAGAGCGGAAGCGTTTTACGAGATCTTCGCGCGTGCAAGCGTAACCCCCAATACGGCTGCAATGTTTGAGGATGACCCGCGTAATCTGGAGGTGCCTGCCCAATTGGGACTAAAAACTATTTTTATTTCTCCAGACCTGATATTTCCGCCATATGTAGATTTGGTACATGCTGATCTTGAGATACTTTTGTCACAATTAGTTACAGCCTGCTTTTCAAAGCGATTTTCCGAATTAGATAAAATATCATGATAGAACATAAAGACATAGTCATCTCTGGTGGAGGTATCGCCGGGCTGGTGGCCGCAGTAGCATTTGGGAATGCCGGATTAGATGTTCTTTGCGTTGAACCAACGTCCCCAATCCTAGCTAAAAATACCCCAGCTGCAGATTTGCGTACCACCGCTTACTTGCAGCCTAGTCAAGCTTTTTTGCAGGAAATTGGGGTTTGGCCCCTGGTAGAAATCTATAGCACTCCACTACAAGTCATGCGGGTTGTGGATGCTGCTAACGCAGATTTGGTGATAAAAGATTTTAATGCTAGAGATATATCGGCCGCACCTTTTGGTTGGAATGTTGGCAATTGGCATATGCGGGATGCTCTTTTGGAGCGGATTAACACGTTGTCCAATGTAGTTTTTGTGCCAGGTCTTGCCTCGACTAAAGTTAATACCCGCAGCAGTGGAGCCCGCGTCACAATGAGTGACGGGCAGATCATCATATGTAAGCTCTTAATTGCAGCCGATGGACGCGACAGTACAATTCGGAGCAGCGCAGGCATAGCAGCTAAAAGCACTGACTTTGGCCAATTAGCTCTGAGCTTCGCCGTTACTCATGCAATGGCACATAAAAATATCTCAACTGAAGTTCATAAGGCGGGTGGTCCCTTCACCCTTATTCCCTTGCCTGATTTTGAAGGGAAACCATCTTCAGCGGTGGTTTGGATGGATAAAGTCGCTAACATTCAAGAAATGCAGGTATTAGAAATTGACGAGTTCAATACAAAAATTACTGCGCGTTCAGCCGGTGTACTGGGTCACCTCAATTTAGTCACAGCACGGACGGCATGGCCAATTATTAGCCAATTGGCAGACCGCTTTTATAGTGAGCGTATAGCTTTAATTGCAGAAGCCGCCCATGTTGTACCACCTATCGGCGCGCAGGGGCTAAATTTAAGTCTTGGGGATATCCAGACTCTGTTAAAGCTGGTTGAGGCCTACCCCAACACCATCGGTGACGCTATTATGCTAAAAAAATACGATAGAGCCCGCAGACCCCTCGCACAATCTAGGGTCATAGGCGTTGGTATGTTAAACAGTGCTTCGAAGGCCGAGGGGCAAATAGTAACTCGGACCAGGGCCATCGGTTTGGAGGCTATCCACCGGATCGAGCCCCTGCGCAAAGCTTTGATGCACATCGGCCTAGGTTCGCGTTAGAGACCCCCGCCAAAATTTGATCTAAAGCAGCTTCCAAGCGAGCTACGCTGGCATCCACGTCATAGAGCTTATCCAAGCCAAACAACCCCAAACGAAAACTGCTATACTCAGTACCTTCGTCAAATTAAAATAGCACACCTGCTGCAACTTGCAGTCCCATTGCGGCAAAAGGCTTACCAGTTTGCATCTCAGCGATATCTGCAAAAAAGACCACCACACCAGGCGCGCCAAAACCTCCAGCCGCAACAGACGCTATACCACGCGATGCTGGGGCCGCATGCACCCGATTGCCCTGCTCCCATTGCGCCACAGCAGGCTTTTCAAAAACTAGGCATGCGTTTCAATCATTGCATCACCAAATGATGCGAGCGCATCTGTTGGCATAGTCGCACAATAGGCTTGGCCACCACCTTCATAGACCTCCATAACCAACAACATTTACCAAGATCAACAGAGAAACTATTCGATTAATTAGCCTTTACGGCGGCCAAACCGGCTTGTGGCATCATAACCATTCCAACAGCAGGCGAAGCTGACCATCCCTTTCAGGGCGCTGAAATTAAAAAGTCCACACCTGACTTACGCGTGTTAGCCCACGTACAACCAGATGCGATACAATTCAGCACAAACAAACCGCCATGTTCGTTCACACCATCAGAAATAGATTTCGAATAATTATCTGGCAAAATCATTCCAGAGGAAGTCTCCACATGAGGAGCGAATACAACATCAGGCTGATCAGCTACAATCTTAGCCACAATCTCTTCAATGGGCACCGGTGCAAAGGCAGCTTGCGGGCCATTTCCAATACGCCAAGCTTTCATCACCACTTCATTATCAGTGATAGATCAAGCCTGAAAGATTTGAGGCCAGCTATAAGAAAACCAACCATTACGTAGGACCATTACACGTTTGTCGACGGCAATCTGAGGTGCCACAGCTTCCATCTCAAAAGTACCACCACCAAGAACCAAGGCTACCCCATCAGCAGCATAAACCTCCTTCAGGATTAAAGAAATATCACACATCACATCTTAAAACCTGAATTTTATATAGTTGAGTGAGCGGTCAGTAAAGACCACCGGCTATTCTAAAAGGCCATCCGGATCGACCGTACCCAACAAAGCAGGCATTTGAAGAAATCCTATATCATTACAAAAGTCTAAATTCCTACACTCCATTATGAACGGTCTATTTTCGTATGTCGCTTAAAGGGGCCCAATAAGGCGTTCTTCACTTAACAGAACGTTAGCTTCCACATCACCAACCCCCGGCAGAGCCATAATTCGGCGCCGCAGTACCCTTTCAAAGTCAGAAATGTCGCGAGCTACTACCCGAAGCCTGTAGTCATAAAGGCCCAAAACATGTTGTACCGTTTGCACCTCAGGAATAGCTGTTACCGCACGTTCGAAATCCTCCAAACTCACACGGCCTTTAGTTGCTAGCTTAACACCAAGGAAAACTGTAACCCCAAAACCAAGTGCTTCAGCGTTCAAATCAATATGCCTACCTGCCAAAACTCCCTCCCGCTGCAGGCGCTTAATGCGCCGCCAAGCAGCAGGTTGGCTAAGTCCTAAAGAACGCCCCAAGGCGCCAGCAGATTGAGTAGCATCATCCGATAGGGCGCGCAGGAGCGCAAAATCAAGGGTATCCCAGGCTGTCATAAGGGTAAAACCTCGGCAGTTTTAAGTGTTGCAACATGCATCAGTGTCTCAAGCTCAGAGATATGGGGAAGGTTCAAGATTTCGTTGCGGTAAAGCTTTTGATAGTCCGCCATATCTCTCGCAATCACTGACAGTCGAACATCGACACGCCCCAGAAATGTTTGAATGGCAATAACCTGTTGAACCTTGCGAGCGGCAGCCAGAAATTCGTCAAAAGCTTTTGGATTAGTTTTATCCAGTGTAAACCTAAGGCTTACCTCAACCGAATACCCCAAAGCCACCCAATCAATCACCGCATGCTGTCCGCGTAAAATTCCCTTAGCCTTTAAACGCTCCAAACGACGTACTACGGTAGCAGGCTGGGATCGGCAGCGGCTTGCAATCTCAGAAATTGGGGCCGTTGGGTCAGATTGAAGAAAACGCAAAATGCGTCGATCAAGATCATTAAGCATGATTAATACATAAATATTAAATTTAAAGAATACAATTAGACAAATTTAGTCAAAATATCAGTAAATAATCTCTAATATTGCTTTTTAAGTTCTGATATATTTGCCACAATTTAGAAAACAATGAAAGGATGCCTAAATGCGCGTTTATTATGATCGTGATTGTGATGTAAATCTTATTAAAGACAAAAAAGTAGCAATCTTGGGCTATGGTAGTCAAGGACATGCTCACGCATTGAACTTGCGTGATAGTGGTGCCAAGAATTTGGTTGTGGCCCTGCGTGAGGGCTCTGCTTCCATTGCAAAGGCTGAAGGTGAAGGCCTGAAGACTATGGGTATCGCAGAAGCAGCTGCTTGGGCCGACGTTATAATGTTCACCATGCCAGACGAATTGCAGGCTGAAACCTATAAAAAATACGTCCATGATAACATCCGTGAGGGTGCAGCTATAGCATTCGCACACGGCTTAAATGTACACTTTGGCTTGATCGAACCAAAAGCGGGCATTGACGTGATAATGATGGCACCAAAAGGTCCAGGCCATACCGTGCGCGGCGAATACACCAAAGGTGGCGGCGTGCCTTGCCTAGTAGCCGTTGACCAAGACGCATCTGGAAAAGCACTAGAAATTGGACTGTCTTATTGCTCCGCCATCGGTGGTGGCCGATCTGGTATTATCGAAACTAATTTTCGTGAAGAATGTGAAACTGATTTATTTGGTGAGCAAGCCGTTCTTTGTGGCGGTTTGATTGAGCTGATCCGAATGGGCTTTGAAACTTTGGTTGAGGCTGGCTATGCGCCTGAGATGGCTTATTTCGAGTGTTTGCATGAAGTAAAATTGATCGTTGACCTGATCTATGAAGGCGGTATCGCCAACATGAACTACTCGATCTCAAACACAGCAGAGTATGGCGAGTATGTCTCTGGCCCACGTATCTTGCCCTATGACGAGACCAAAGCCAAAATGAAGGCAGTTCTGACCGATATTCAAAACGGTAAATTTGTGCGTGACTTTATGCTTGAAAATGCCGTGGGCCAACCATCATTTAAAGCAATACGCCGAATGAATGATGAGCATCAAATCGAAGCTACAGGTGCAAAGCTTCGTGGCATGATGCCTTGGATTTCTGCTGGTAAAATGGTTGATAAGTCCAAAAACTAAGCTTGCGGCGGGCTTTAGCTCATTTCAGGTATTTGGGGCGCGGCGACAATCGGTCGAGCCCCTTTTGTTTCCCCACTTGAAAGCATCAGCATGAAATCTCCTGGGTTGATCAACTGGCTTCGTATCGCCTTCATCGCTCTAATTTGGGGCGGGGCCTTTATGGTCGTTCGAGTGGCACTGAGTGACTTTCCACCACTTACGTTAGCGGCGGGTCGAATTACAATTGGGGCAGTGTCATTGTACATTTTGATGCGCTGGCGCGGTATTATGTTGCCCTCCCTCAAAAATGCAAAGCTTTGGCAGTTTGTTGTACTCGTTGGTCTACTATCTAGCGCAATCCCTTTTGCATTACTTAGTTGGGGCCAACAGCATGTTCCCTCGGCCTTCGCCGGCATGACCATGGCGGCCCTACCAATTTTTGTTTTACCACTGGCTCATTTTTTTGTGCCAGGTGAACGGGTAACCCTACGCAAAGCAATTGGCTTTTCTGTAGGCTTCTTTGGTGCAGTCTTACTGATCAGCACCAAAGACTTAGGATTCGCAGAGGGGCCTCTTGAAGCCACAGCTCGTCTTGCTTGTGTGGTTGCCGCATTTTGCTATGCGTGCGGCTCCATAGCCACACGCCAATGCCCACACGTAAATGAGTTGGCACTGTCCACCGCAGCACTTATTGTGGCTGCTGTCGTTTTAGTACCAATCGCCTGGGCAGTGGACGGCCTCCCAACAAAGCCAAGCGCAACTGGTTTTGTTGCCGTTTTATACCTGGGGCTAATCCCAACAGCACTGGCTTTTATTATTAAGGTAGCAGTAATCCGAAGTGCTGGTCCTTCATTTTTGACTCTTACAAACTATCAGGTTCCAGTTTGGTCAGTCCTATTCGGTAGTATATTTTTGGGTGAAAGCCTGCCTGCAACTTTGTTTGTAGCACTCGCACTAATTTTATTGGGCATCGCTATAATTCAGGCAGGAGTTTTACATAAAATATTTAGCCGTGGACAACGCTCCAAAGCTTGAGAGCTTGTACAGTCTGCAATACGTCGTGCACCCGAATAATTTGTGCGCCCTGCGCTACTGCAGACAAGGCAACTGCCACAGAGCCTGGCATGCGAGATTCAGGGCTTTCAGCCCCGGAAATAGTACCTATAAAGCGTTTACGTGACGCTCCAAGTAATATTGGGCAACCAAGCCCATGAAACAGAGCCAAGCCACGCAGCAGAGCTAAATTGTGCTCTAGTTTTTTGCCAAAGCCGATACCTGGGTCCACGATTATGTTTCGCCGCTGCACTCCATGGGCAACAGCAAATTCAATGCGTATATTCAAGTAGTCATACACGTCTAGCAAAACATCATCATAAGCCGCATTCTGCTGCATGGTTTTTGGATCACTTGGCGCATGCATAAGACACAAAGGCGCGCCCGATTGGGAGGCCACACCCACCATCTCCATATCAAAACTTAAAGCAGAAACATCATTAATCCAATTAGCGCCAGCTGCAAGTGCGGCCTCAGCCACGCGGGCCTTTCGTGTATCGATGGAAAATGGCACAGTGAGATCCTGCCGTAACCTAGAAACCGCAGGCCGTGTGCGCTCAATCTCATCTTCCACATCCACGAAGTCAGCGCCAGGCCGGGTGCTTTCACCACCAATATCAATGATATCAGCCCCATCCTCCACCATCTGTTGAGCATGCAATACGGCAGTTGAAAGCCTATCAAATCGCCCACCATCAGAAAAACTATCCGGCGTAGTGTTAAGAATCCCCATCACCTGTGGTCGTTGCATCCCGTCCGTACACAAGTCTCCGCGTAACGCTGTTAGATGCTCAAAAGCTTCTTGAGGGATCTCAGTAGCCGCACGAACCAGAGCTGGCATACCACGCTGTAAAACTTCAACCTGTGTGAAGCGGCACCACCCACCTGCTAGAGCAAAATCACCTCTCTCTTGTATCAAAGGGCGGTAATAAAAAGTCATAGCTCAGGCTGATCCGCACGTGCCTCTCGAGCGGTGGACAAGTTACCTGTTGGGGTTGCACCAACAAACACCAATTGTGCTGCCAGCATTTCTTTAGCGAACCATTCCACCAATAAAGGCATATTCGCCATATTAGTGGACGGGCCATCAACAGCATTTAGTACAATTTTTGAGGGTGCCCAAACGCTAATCTGATCGTGACGCATGCCCCAATCAAGCTCAGTTTTAGTCTCAACCACCACACACCGGTCATCATGGCTGGCCAAAACCCAAGCATTTTGTTCAATTGCAAGCAAATCAATCCGGCGCTGCACCATCTTATGTTGAAATACTGTTGGGGGAGAGGCTTCCGGAGCGTCCACACAAATAATTACTGGGCGGGCATTGGTCTCAGCTGCTGCTATCCACTCAGATAAATAGGCCCCTGCAACCACAGAGTTGGCCAGAAACAGCACGATTGGATGCGGGGTATCTTCAAGTGTTCGCAGTCCCACATCCAGCAACCTTGATCGCTCACGCACAATTTCGACACCCAAATTACCAGGCCCACGGTCAACCTTTTCGATTCTAACAAAGACCCGTTGAGCCTGCGGCGCAGTTAGAATGCGTTCTGCCACCCGCTCAGCTAGGGTTTCAAGCAAATTCAACCGTTCCTCTGAGAGTGCGGCCTCGATAGCTTCAGTTACACGGTCATAGGATAAGATCCGATCAACATCGTCTTCAATCTCAGGTTTTAAGGGCTGAACTTCGACTACAACATCAAAGCGAATGCGCTGTGTTGTGCCTCTTTCTGCCTGAAACGCACCTATTTCAACAGTAATAATATGATCTCGAACAGATATTCTATCATAGGTATCTAT
>JAVLEV010000040.1:0-13986 GCA_031920365.1 Planktomarina sp.
TTCCAGATCATTGCCTTCATAGTCTACTATGACCACAGCTAAACGCTACATAGCCTCGGTAAAATTACAGAACCAACACTAAAGTGCCTGTGATTGGATGCTTATGATCTAAGGTTTTGCCTAAATAGATTTTTAGTTCACTTGTTAATAGTCTTATGATCCTTAATTCTGGTCTATATCTCATGTATTAGGGATCTGGCCGTCTCTGCCTTTATGTAAGTAAGATCCTTTTGGATCTGCGGTGAAAGGCCCGCCATAATCAAAGACTAATAAGGGCCGCCTAAATTACTTTTTTAACCAAATCAAATATTGGATACTATCGAAACCTAACTAAAACAGCTATCTACTAAAAACAAAATAACAACAAATCGAAAGGAATTAGATATTCTACTCAAAAATTTGAAAGTACATATTAGGAGACTGCTGAATAATAGTACTACTCCAAAGTATTTTCAAAAATGTGCGCACTTTCCGTTTGTATGGAGTAAAATCTAGTTTTTCTTGGAGCTATTTTTTAAGGCTGGTGCATTCTCCGGCGGCGTTCCTTGATCTTCTCATTTGCAGCATCGGTTCCGTCATGAAAGGAACCGAACCACTTATCCCAAGGCATTTCCAGTGTGCCATAGTTACATTCAAAAAATCGATGATGCAGCTGATGATGGAAATCACCAGCATCAATTCCCTTATTGTCCTTTACTATTACTTTCTCAAACCCGGCATGAGAAAAACTAGGTCCAATTGCTTTGGTATAAAAGTGCAATAATACGAAAATTGGGTGAGTTGGGATTACGAAATGCAGAAGTAAAGCTGACATATAACATAGACTTTCAACTGGGTGCATAGACATGCCGGACCAAGGACCAATATTTAGGTTTCGGTGATGCAGAGAATGCACCCAGCGATAGAGTGGTGGCCAATGTAAAAGCCTATGAATCCAGTAGAAATGCATGGATGATAAAATTGGGATCCAGATTAGCGCCGAAATGCTCAAAATAGGATTCTCACGAAACAACAAAATCGGCGCATATCCGTTTGCGGCACCCCAGAAAAACAAAACCTCTAAAAGGGTCCAGGCCGTCACTCCACTTGCAATACTCCAAAACATATTGTCGTGAACCTGGTTCTTAAAGCTAAAAGTACGGTTATTTTTAATCATCTCACGATGATCGAATTTTAGCTTTTTGCCTTGTACTCCCAATGTCACGAGGTGGAGATGTAATGAACCTGTAATAGCAATCATCAACACTAAGTTTCGAACATAAATTTGCGCGATCCAGTCAAGCGTAAGAGATTTCATCTTTGCAAGTTCTGGTTGGGCATAAAAGTACACTATCAAAGCACAAACCGCAAAAATAACGTAAGAGGAAAAACGCACCCATCGGCGTAAAATCCACCAAACAGCAGGACCAGGTTTTGGTGGCCATTCAAATATTGGCGAATTTTTTAGTGGCTTGCGAGGGCGATAGTTCCAAGCTGTCCGAGAGTTCCTCACGTTTCATTTCCCCAATAGATTAGCAATATTTTCAACAAACAACGCCCAGATAGCGACTGTTTGTCAAGTTCTGTTAATTTAACACGCTCATTATTGTTTATCAAAATCTTGCCAAAAATTGATGGTAGTCTTAAACTTTGACAACAAAGGTATACAATCGGAGGTCGACTATGTCCAAAAAACTACCTATTGGAATCGCCGAAGGCGGTGTGATGCATACAGACTCCGATGACCCCTTTGACCTTGATACGAAATTCAGAATGATAAAAGATGCTGGCGTTTTTGACTATATTGAAAAGACACCACCAGCAGAATTTGAAAGCGATTACGCGAGGTGCAGTGAGAGGTACGACCTGCCAATTCGCGCGGGTGGATGGTTCTATGCCCTTGGTCGCGATGAATGTCTTCTTAAAGAAAACCTACAGATGGGTAGTCGCCTAGGGAGTATTGCTCATAATACGCAAATTCTCGCACAGCATGCAGATGGCCGTCTAGTCACAAATGACGAGCTTGCAACTATCTACCTGCGGGCGTTCGAATGGGGCGCACAAACAGGTTGCTTCCCAACCTTCGAGGTACACGTCAACATGTGGTCGGAGGACTTTCGACGTATAAATGAAGTTGCCGATATTGTTGAATCACGTGGCGTACCTTTTCGAATGACGCTCGACCATTCCCACGTCATCTTCAAAATTGATAACCCTAAGGAACAGAACGTCTTCAATATTCGAGATGATGTCGAGTCTGGAATTATGATCTTAGATCCGTTCAAAGCCAATAATGTTTGCGCCGAATGGATTGAACGTGGTTTCGTCTGGCATGCCCACGCGAGGACTGCTGTGCCTAATAACCCACTCAATGTTTGGGCCAAACACGACGACGGATCACTCGGCCGGGGCATCCAATATCCATTTATCAGACCGAAGAAAAATCAATGGCACAGTGATTGGAACCCAAAAAAATTGGATCCCTGGAAAGAAGTTGTTCGCCAATTAATGCGACATCACGCATTTAACGACGACAGTAATCTGGGACAGATTTCGACCGAATTTATTCCATTCCCGGATTATGGTGGTGGAGCCAAGTATTCAATTTTTCAAAACTCCATCGCCTGTGCACGTTGGTTGCGTGAAACATGGGATGAAACACTTGCCAGCCAAAATTCGCCATAAGGAACAAAGTCGTGAAGCTTGAAAACCGGCATACGTCAATTGATGTCCAGTCAATGGGTGCTATGATATCTAGTGCCGAATTTTACCTTGAAAATGGCCAATCCGTATCGCCTTTTTTTCAAGCGCCTTGGAAGCTAGACAACAATCTGCATAAATCTGCTTTGCCAGCACTCTTGGGCAATCTAGGCGCGGAGTGGGTTTGCGTTCCGTTTGGTGGTCCCGGCTCACGCAATGATCTTCCGGGTGACTGGCGGCCCAATTTTGAGGCGGTCGATTGGGATGGGTACCCACACGGTTACTCGTCAAATCATGACTGGGAGTTGACCAAGCTTAGCACCAGAGCACTGCGGGCAGAAATCATCTACCCTAACAACACTCCAATTGAGCGCTTGGAAAGAGAAATAAGGCTGCACCCTAACAAACCTATGTTGCAACTGTCACTAAAAATCTATGCCCGACATGTGTGTAGGGTTCCAGTCGGATTGCATCCTATTCTAGAGCTGAGCGGCCTAGTGCCGGGGTCTGCATTTTTAGACATCCCTATGACTTCAGAAGCGTGGACGTTCCCTATAGATGTAGAACCCAACAGAAGCCGGTTTGCGCCTGACCAGCGCGCTATGGGTTTTACTGCGATAATAGCTGGTCAAGAAAGTGTGGACATTCGGTACATTCCATATGGTACAGCTACCGAAGATCTTGTCCTTTTGACTAATCTTTCTAGTGGGCTTGCCCTTCATGTACCGACACGCGGCTATAGTGTCCGAGTAGATTGGGACCGCTCGAAGCTTCCAAATTGTCTGCTTTGGTTTTCTAATGGTGGCCGTGATATATATCCTTGGAACGGAGTGACCCGAGCAATCGGAATTGAGCCAAGCGCGGCGTGCTTTGATCTGGGAATCGGTTATAGTTTGGCCAACGATACACCACTATCAAACAATAACATCTCTACCGCTGTGGAACTAACTCCAGAGCGGCCATGGTCAATTAATTATTCTATTGAAGTTACAAGCAACCCATAACTCTCAAATTTTTTAGCTAAATTAAAGAAATACTTTGTAAGAAAGTAATTAGTATCCTAATATATCAGTTATAAATTAATAAATATTTTTATATATTATTTGTCAAATGGGGCCAATATATGAAGACCGCATTAATTACAGGAGCCGCTAACGGAATTGGAGCGGCCGTCGCCCGTAAACTTTCGTCCACGGGCGCTAGGCTTCTACTCATGGATATCGACGATGGGCCTTTGCAGATATTAGCGGAGGAGTTGCGCCAAAGTGGTGGCACTGTCGAGACCGTCTCAAAATCTGTGGCTGATGCTGATGCCTGTGAAGAGGCAGTCCTACGGGCCTGCCAGATGTCTGGTAAGTTGGACTGGGTGTCTCATAACGCTGGCATTCAGCGCTATGGTAATGCTGTGTCTACCACTAGGTCTGAATGGAACAATGTGATCGCAGTCAACCTGACCAGTGCATACTATATAGCTCAAGCTGCTCTACCAGCGTTGGTGAAAACTAAGGGTTCTATTGTTTTTATGGCTTCTGTGCAGGGACTTGCGACACAGACGAACGTTGCCGCATATACTGTTTCAAAACATGGCCTGATAGGCCTAACTAAATCAATCGCGGTCGATTTCGCCTCACAAGGTGTGCGCTGCAATGCTGTTGCTCCTGGGTCGGTTGATACACCTATGTTACGCAACGCCGTTGCACTTGCAGAAGATGAAGATGCGGTTTGGCGGACAATCGGTGACATGCATCCATTGGGCAGGTCAGCGCAGCCGGAAGAAATTGCCAGCGTTGTAAAGTTTTTACTGTCAGAGGACGCTTCGTTCATGACTGGCGAGGTGGTCCGTGTTGATGGTGGCCTTATGGCGATCATTGGTGGATCTCCAAAAGGAGCAGATGAATGAGTATTGTAGATCTGCGTGCGGTGACTGTTGCTGTTCCGCTTAAGGCGCCACTGCGGCATGCGAATGGTGCGCATTGGGGGAGGTTTGTCCGTACAATTGTTGAAGTTATAGATGATAACGGGCAATCAGGTTTTGGTGAAATGGGTGGTGGTGGTGAGTCTGCCGAAGCTGCTGTATTAAGTTTGAAACCATATCTGATTGGTCACGATCCACTGCAGTTAGAGCAATTGCGTTGGAAAATAATGAATCCAACCGCTAGTCTTTACAATAACCGTTTACAGTTGCATGCCGCTATCGAAATGGCTTGCATGGACCTAGCGGGCAAACGGCTTGGTATTCGCGCTTGCGACCTTCTCGGCGGTTCGATCCGTGAAACAGTGCCATTTGCTGCATATATTTTCTACCGATATCTCGATAAGACGGGAGCGTCTGGTGGCGAGACCACAGCAGATGAAATCGTCGCCCATGCACGCGCATTAAAAGACAAACATGGCTTTTCCACGCACAAACTGAAAGGTGGGCACTTTCCACCCAATCACGACATTGAGGTCATGCATGCATTAGCTGATGCGTTTCCCGAAGATAGGTTACGGCTTGATCCTAACGGAGCTTGGTCAGTTGAGGAATCAGTGAGAGTGGCTCGGGCAATTGAGAATTTAAATAACGATTATCTCGAAGACCCTACTTGGGGCATGGAGGGTATGCGCAGGGTACGCGAACAAATATCGATCCCGACGGCTACTAACCAGGTAGTGGTGAACTTTGAACTTTTGGCTCAATCGATTTTGCGCAATCAGGTTGATGTTGTTCTTCTGGATACAACTTTTTGGGGTGGGTTGCGGCAGGCGTATAAGGCGGGCACTGTTTTGGAAACGTTCCAGTATTCAGCTGCAGTTCATTCGTCAGGCGAGCTGGGTATTCAATTGGCATCCATGCTGCACTTGGGGGCTGCTTTGCCTAACTTAAACTTTGCTGCCGACGCTCACTATCATCATTTGGTTGATGATATTTTAGTCGGTGGACTGATGACTTATATTGACGGTGCTATAAAAGTACCGTCCGGCCCTGGGCTTGGAGTAGAGGTAGATCGTGAAAAGGTTGCAGAATATGCTGAAGTTTTTAAGGCTGAAGGCGGCTACCCCTATGACCGTGATCCGGGACGACCAGGATGGTACGCGCAACTCCCTGAAACACGTTTTGCCGATCCACGATTAAAATCAGCATCAAATACTAGTGTGAAAGTGCCAACTAGGAATATTATCTAATGGCCGTCGTTACGCTTAAAGATATAGTCAAAGTTTACAACGGAGAGTTGGCAGTACGTGGGATCAATCTGGAAATCCCTGATAAGTCATTTACAGTACTGGTTGGCCCTTCCGGTTGTGGAAAAACAACAACGTTGCGCATGGTGGCCGGGCTTGAGTCTATTTCGCATGGAGAATTACGCATCGATGGCAAGCTGGCAAATACACTTCCCAGCCGAGATCGTGGCGTGTCGATGGTTTTTCAGTCATACGCACTTTATCCGCACCTAACAGTCCGCGAAAACCTTGCGTTTTCACTAAAACTTGAAAAACTACCAAAGGTTCAGGTAGAAGACCGTGTTAGTCGTGCCGCTGCAGTTCTAGAGATCGAGCCTTATCTCAACCGCCGGCCCTCAGAATTATCAGGCGGCCAGCGCCAACGCGTGGCCATGGGTCGTGCCATTGTTCGAGAGCCAGACGTTTTTCTTTTTGATGAACCTCTTTCAAATTTAGACGCTAAACTGCGTAACCAGATGCGGGTAGAGATTAAGCGTCTTCAGAAGCGTCTTCAGGTCACCACGCTTTATGTCACACACGACCAGATTGAGGCAATGACACTGGCCGATATCATGGTCGTAATGCGCGATGGACGTATTGAGCAAATAGGCACGCCAATGCAGATCTTTGAGACCCCTATTAATCAATTTGTCGCGGGCTTTATTGGTTCTCCACAAATGAATTTTTTTGAAGGACAGGCTGCATATAATGATGGAAAACTATATTTTTATAGTGATGAGCTAACGCTGCCAATCCCGCAAGGGCGTTTCAAATGTGCTTTCGCCGAAGGGAGTTCACTCGTAGCGGGCTTCCGCCCCGAAGACATCGTACCAGTGGGTCATGGTATTCAGCCAGACATGTCAATCACGATCAACTCACCAGTGGAATTTGTTGAGATGTTGGGAAACGAGACACTATTATTCTCTCGTCTGGCTGGTCGTGAATTCATCAGCCGCATGCAACGCCCACGAGAATTAGTCCCCAATGAAATTATAGAATTCAAGTTAAACATGGAGCAAATGCAATTATTCGACGCCCAAAGCGGAAGATCTCTGCGGTAGGCATAATTTTCACTAAATGGAAGGAACTAAAATGAAACAGAAATCAAGATTAAAAGCGGCTTATTTATCTGGGGCTATAGCACTATGCGCTGGTTCCACGATCGCCGGCGATGTCGAGTTGTTTCACGATAAAGGGTTTTGGTCTGAAGCACTGCAACAGGTCGGCGATGCGGCTGGTGAGTTAACGGGCAACAAAATCATTGAAAGCGCTTATGCAGCTCCAGAACAATATAAAGCTTTTATCCAATCATCGGCTGTAAGCGGTGACATGCCGGACATGTTTACTTGGTGGACTGGTGGGATATTTGAGGAATTAGTATCCTCAGGTCAAATTGGTGCGCTAGATGAAGTTTGGGATGAGCTTATTGCGTCCGGGGACTTTGATGCCAGTTTGCGTGATTTTTATACAGTGGACGGCCATGCTTATGGCGTGCCTTTGCATCTGTCACGCTGGGTTGCACTTTATAATAAGGCGCAATTTTTGGATGCAGGTATATCCGAGCCAAAAACGTGGGGCGACCTAATGGCCGCTGCAGAAAAGTTAAAGGCTGCAGGGCACACACCTTTCCATGCAACAGTTCAAGACGGTTGGCGTGGTTTCATCTGGTTCCAGGAAATCATGATCCGTACGAACCCAAAGGCTTACAACGGCCTGCATGATGGCTCGGTCGCCTATGATAGTGATGCAGTTCGTAATACATTTCAGATTTGGTCTGACTGGTACGCCAACGGGTACTTTTCAGATCCACGGTCTAACGAAGAAGCAGCTGACTTCGCCCGTGGCAAAGGAGCCATATATCTAATCGGTGATTGGGCAATTGGTCTGGTAGAGGCGGCAGGCATGGAGGCTGGTGAGGATTTTAGTGCATTCATAATGCCTAACCAGGACCCCTCGCTGCCGTCATCGGCTATATTGGAAGGTGGCCCGATCGTTCTGAGCAAGGCTGCTCTGGAAAAGCCAGATGTAGTAAACGCACTTAAATTCTTCGTTTCAGTTGATGGTGCAAATGCATGGGCTGCAGCATCAGGGAATGCACTTGGAAACAATAATGCGGACGCGCCCAACTCGATTGTCTCCAAGATTAATTCCGACGTTGCTGCAAACGGTACAATCGCGCTGAACCGCTGGTGGGAGGCTGTTCCTGCGGAATTGCAAGGTGAGTTTGTCGCTGAGTTTAACCGCTTTATGCTGGACCCAACTATGGATACAGCAGAAAGTGTGATGGCCACTATGCAGGCGCTTAACGCTGACTACTGGGCAAAATAGTAACATTAACTTGGGCGGCCACAAAAACCTGGCCGCCCGATCCAACTGCTAAAAATGCCGAGGAAATCTAGATGCCAGAAAAAAGTGATGCTATGGAAAGTGACGCCGCACTATTACAACGGATCAGATGGAGTGGGTTGGGATCCGAAGAAAGGCAGCAGCAAAAACGAAACCTAAGGGTAGCGGTTGCTTTCATGTCGCCGGCTATTTTATTAGTGAGCTTGGTATTATTGTTACCAGTCGCCTACAACATTTATTTAAGCTTCACTAAATGGAAGAAATTCACTGGCCTTGATGAATTTGCTGGTTTTGCCAACTATGAGCGCCTAGCAACAAATCCGTACTTTTCTGACGCCTTATATAACACTTCAATCTGGGTTGGCGCCTCTATCCTATTTCCTTTGATAATTGGGCTAGCACTTGCAATGCTGTTGAGGGGAGTCCTGTTTGAAAATTTTTTCAAAGACGTTATCTTCATTCCACGAATTCTGGCACCAACTGCAGTCGGTGTATTGTGGTTTTATGTTTATTCGCCTGATGGTGTTGTGAATCGATTCTTGGGGTTCGTCGCTGGTCGGGAAATTGATATTGGCTGGCTGTACCAAGAAAATACTGTGACCCCAGCAATTATTATAACGTTTGTTTGGCAAACGGTCGGACTGGTGATGGTACTGATCCTGCTCGGATTGAACGCCATCCCCAAAGATCCTGTTGAGGCAGCACGTATGGATGGTGCAACGCGGTTTCAAGTTTTTTGGTATATAACCATGCCACTTTTGCTACCAACGCTTTTAGTAGTTACAATTCTGTCAATTTTGGCGGGGTTCACTGTATTTGATTTGCTTTGGGTCATGGGGGCCAGCTATCCTGGGCAGCGAACACTGTCGCTTGCAGTCTTTCAGTATTTCGAAGCGTTCCAAAAGGGATCATGGGCATTCGGTTCCGCCATTGCAGTTGTGTTGGGAATGATCGTTTTGACGGTAACCTGGACACAAGCGATCCTGCAGGCGCGAGTAGACCGGATGATCCGATAGGATGGGACAATGAATCATATCCCAGACCATATTAACCTTGATGAAATCATAAAGCGCGATAAAAAACTTCACTATGGTCGGGGTTTAGCATTGGTCAGCGCTGTCCTTATCAGTACAATCTGGATAGTGCCGTTCTACTACTTATTGGCTTCTGTGTTTAAAACGACACAGGAATACTCGCTTAACCACCCACTTTCATTACCGAGCTCTTTTGGGCCAGTGATTGAAAATGCAGTTACTGCTTGGAGTAATGCCAAGATGGGCGCAGGCATGATGAATTCGGCGTTTTATGGTTTTACAGGCGCTGGTATGGCTGTCTTCATTGCGGCTTTGGCTGCTTTTGGTCTCACACGTATTAATTTTCGTGGTAAAAACTATTGGTTTATGCTGATTTTTGCTGGAACGGTGTTTCCGCTGCAGATGTATTTAATTCCCTTATTTTTTATTTACCAAAAAATTGGAATTTTGAATACCCAACTAGGAATGATACTGTTCTACACAGCTATATGTATTCCATTCCCCGTGTTAGTTCTTCGCAATTACATGAACAACTTGTCACGCGAAATGGATGAGGCCGCTCGGATGGATGGCGCCCCAGAGTTCACTGTTTTCTTCAAAATAGTCTTGCCCAATTGTTGGGGCCCTATGGCAGCTACATTTCTTTTGCAATTTACTTGGATTTGGAACGATTTACTATTTTCTACAGTTCTGGCCAACCGAACCGGAGTACGCTCAATCATGAATGCATTACAAGTATTCCAAGGCAGCTATTCGTCCGTTGGCCCCAACATAGTACTGACTGCGGCGGTCATAGCCAGCGTACCTTCAATCTTGTTATACTTCATACTACGAAAACATTTTATGGAAGGGATGCGTGTGTCAAATGCCTAAGACTAAGTCTTATTTAAAGGTTCCTTCATTCCAAGCAATGCACTTAACTGACGAACGGCAGTCGTTGGCGGACAATGTCTATTGGACGCTTTGCGATCAGATTGTAGGCCTCGTGCTAAAACCTTCAAGCGCCATCTCTGAAAAACTCATATCCGAGGAGATGGGAGTAAGTCGTACGCCAGTGCGCGAGGCGTTAGCAAGGCTGGCTTCCCACCATTTGGTAGATATTTATCCACAACGAGGGACTTTTATTGCCCCGCTCCGACAGCCAGATTTGGAGCGGTCGCAATTTATGCGTGAGGCGTTGGAAACCGCACTGGTAACGCGGGTTACTAAATTACCAGATTGCACCGAGCTAATCACAAAACTGCGGACTGAAGTGGAATTACAAAGGACATTTGCCCGGATCTCTGACCTCCCAAGATTTTATCAGTCAGATGAAGATTTTCATCGACTAATTGCAACCTATGCCGGGCTACCAGGGTTATGGCTCGAGATCCAACGTTCGAAGCTCCACATGGACCGTTGCCGCCATCTGGCGTTGGCTTCTGTTGAAAAGGATTTTGGTATTATCACTTTACAGCATATTGCAATAATTGACGCTATTGAAGCAGGTGATGCTGCGGTAGCCTGCGACACGATGCGGCACCATTTACGCCGTATTTTTAATACGGTGAACCAGATTATGGAACTCCACCCACACTATTTTGACAAATAATAGCCCATATATTAGTAATAGATATTGAGAAAAAGTGTGCAAATATATCATGATACCGCTTTCCTGAAATCTCAACTTGAAGCAATCATCAATTTTTATGATCCAGTCGTGATCGACCACGAATTTGGCGGCTATATCGATGCGATGAAAGACGATGGAAGTATTTATGACCGGAAAACAAAACACCTCGTTGGCACCTGCCGGTTTATATATAATTACTCAATCGCTTCGCTGCTAACGGGCGATGATCGTTACGCAAAATCTGCGCAGCATGGGCTGGCCTTTTTGCGCGAAGCGCACTGGCAACCTAATGGCGGGTATGCTTGGATTTTAAACGGACGGGAGGTCGAAGACGGCACTCGGCACGCATATGGTCATGCTTTTGTTTTGCTAGCAGCAGCGACAGCTAGTAAAGCATCAATCAGTGGGGCAGGGCCGATGATTTCGGAAACTTTTGACCTACTTGAGGCACGATTTTGGGAACCAGAGGCTCAGCTTTATGTCGATGTAATTAGTTTGGACGACTGGCACTCGATTGATACCTACCGCGGACAGAATGCCAACATGCATATGTGTGAAGCCATGCTCGCGGCCTATGAAGCCACCGCTGAGGTCCAATATCTTGACCGCGCATACCTATTAGCCAGACGAATTTGTGTTGATCTTTCAGCTCAAACTGACGGGCTTATTTGGGAGCACTATACAATCGATTGGCAAGTCGACTTCACTTACAACAAAGAAGACCCAAAAAATCTATTTCGACCTTATGGTTACCTGCCTGGTCATTTTTTCGAATGGGCTAAACTGTTGGTCACTTTGCACAGCATACGACCAGAACAATGGATGATACATTCCGCTAAAAAGCTGTTTTCTACAGCAGTCGAAAGGGCCTGGGATGAGCAATATGGAGGGCTGCATTACGCCTTTGGTTCAGATGGCAAGATTTTGGATACTGACCGTTACTATTGGGTCCTATCAGAGGCCATTGCGGCAGCCGCATTGCTAGCAGCGCAAACAGGCGAGCAGAGTTATTGGCGTTGGTATGAGGCATTTTGGGATTATTCGTATGGCCATCTCATCGACCACGAATTTGGAGGGTGGTATCGTGTGCTTAACAAGCAAGGTCATAGATATGACGACTTGAAAAGTCCTCCGGCAAAGACTGACTACCACCCACTAAGTGCATGCTACATTGCATTACAAGCACTAGGGGGCGCATAGTTTCAGCACTGTTTCCCAACAGGGAAACAATATTATACACATGCGTACTGTATATGTTCTATATGAACGTTGGAAAATTAACTTCTGGCAAAAACAAGGGCGTTAAGTCTCAATAGTAGGGTTGATTGGCGTTACACTAGTTATGAAATTACACAGTAAATATTCTATACTTAGGCTTTAGCCACGTCAGAGTAGGGTAAAAGAGCTTAATGTCGAACGTAGTGGCTGCACCTGTTAAACATATCAGAATTTGAGGTGAACTGGTAACGAGCTGATAATACCAAAAGTTTAGACGAAGCTTAATTAGCCGACACCTAGTCAGAATTTTATAAGGGTTTCTAGGATTTATATGGCCAGATACCCAACCCATTTGTGCGTAACACTGAATTAATTTGATCCGATTGGAAGTGCGCTTAAAATTACGTGTGAATCAGTTTTTACCAGCAATGCAACGTACGAATAAAGTGTCCATAACATTGAATAAGAAATACTGTCAGACACCGCGCCTCAGGCGCCTAGCTTTCATAGCGTCGTCTGCTTCAGGGGATCCATCATGAAACGATCCAAACCACTTATCAAGAGGTATCATACCGTCAGAATAGTTTACCTCAAAATATCTGTGATGCAAATAATGGGCGTAATATGAGGTATCCATTGCTTTCTCGTCACCGACAACTACTCTATCGAATCCCGTATGGCCCTGTGCTGGTGCAAGTCCAAGACGCGACGCAAGATTGATCATATGGATTGGATGAGCCGGGATTACAAAAAACAGTAATATCGTCGAGAAATAAATTACATGCTCTAAAGGGTGCATAGAAAGTCCTGACCAGGGCCCTGGGTTTACATTTCGGTGGTGTAATTTGTGAGCTACGCGATAAAGCGGTGGCCAGTGTAAAAATCGATGAGCGAAGTAAAAGCCAACCTCGTGCACAAACGGAACCAAAAAGAATAGAGCCACAAACACAACTGGATGCTCAGACGGGTTTATTAGTGTCACATAGTTATTGGCATACGCCCAAAACAAAAGCACTTCATAGATAGTCCAGACAGTGACACCACTGACCAATGACCAGAACATATTGTCGTAGGTTTGGTTGTTAAATAGAAAAATAGAGGACCGTTCTTTAGGCCAACTCTTGTTATATTTGAAGTCATTATTTTGCTTACGCCATACGTAAAGCCACATATGCCATGCACCATAAACAGAAAATGTAAGAGTAACGTTTCGAACGAGGATTAGGCCCGCCCAACTGAAAGAAAATGTGCGCATAGTTTCCAGGGTGGGCGTTAGATAAACCCAAATACCAACTGCAGCAATTGCATAAATCACGTTCCAGGGGAACAAATAACCAGGAAATCCAAAAAACCATTTCAGCAGAACTTTAGGTTTTGGTGGCCATTCGAAAACAGGGCCATAGCTTACACGAACTTTAGGTTGCCAGTAGCCTCTGGAATCTTCGGTCCCATGTTTTGCATCATCCATTATTCTGATCCTTCAAAATAAAATAAGTTAATGTTTCAAACTAGACCGCCGGTGCTTCTACTAAAAGAACCATGTTGTATACAGTATAATGTATTCCCGTTCTGCATGTCAATTAAGGGTGTTATTTCTAAATGTTTTCAGACTAATGAGAACCTGCATCAGATTGCAGGCAAAGCTTGAAATTATAAATTAAATAATAGGCGTCATTGGGCTAAAGCATTAGCCGCTTTAGTGATAATTGGCTTTGTTATAGATCAAAAATCCAAACAAACCCTTTCCTAATTAAGTTATAATACCAACACTAAAGGCCCTAGGTCCGGGGTGTACGACTCGTGATTTTATGACCATAGTTCGGCACCTTTGGTCGGTATGAATTGGGCCAAGTAACCCCTAAATTTACCGCATCTTGGCTAGTGGCTAGGAGGTCT